>NZ_SSNB01000002.1:0-259888 GCF_006175905.1 Streptococcus oralis | reverse complement strand
AATTCTATAAAAAATTAAGTCAGAGTAATTTACCAAGTGGGAATGTCCGTTTGCTTGCAGTAACAGAGAAACAATTCTCTGAAATGGTTTTGATTATAGGTGGGAAAACAAAGCAAGAAGAAGTAGTCAGTGATAATAAGTTGGTAGTTATATGAAAATGAATATTAGTCATCCATACAAGGATAATATTTTATTAAGTTTTGGTCAATTTACTCAAATTGTAGGTCAAGATCAGCAATTAAAATACTATATTTGGCAGATACTATTATGGTATTTTGGAGGAAAAAAATATAGTGAGGAAGATTTAGTTCTATTTGTACAAAATGAGCCTAAAATACTGATAGACGATACAATGGTTTCCCGGTCAGAATTCAGTATTATTCAAGTGTCCAGTATCAATGATTTAATTGAACAAATGGAATATAAAAAAGGAACAGTTGCCTATGATTATATAAAGAAAAAGATTAATTCTATAGAGATAATGGAGCAAATTGAAAATATCAATGACAATCTAGATAGGATTTCACTTTTATTGAATCAGAAGTTGAATCTTCAAATCGATGATATTATCTATCATACTGAAGCAAAATATTTTAATACGGATCAATTAATTCAAAAAAATTTTTTACCATACTTTGGAAAAAATGATAAAAATATATCCTTTGAATTTGTAGACAATAAGACAAAGTTTTTATTATTTCTTTCAATGTTGGAAGTTATTGCGACGAACAGTTCTGAAAAGTTCTTGCTTGTCTTACGAAATTTGGATGATTTTTTATCCTATAATGATTTTGTTGAATGTTGCGAGAAAATGGAGTTTCTTACTAATCATAGTAACTTACTCTATATAGTCTCATTTCCTTCAAATGAGGGTTATCTTCATGTAACTAAAGAAGTACTAGAGGAAATCAATATCGTTTCCGATTATGTAGATCATTTTTATTCCTTAGAATTTATGTATGAACGATTTATTAATCAATATCCAATAAATCAAATACCTGATGAACAAGACTTTTTAACTTCTTTAAGAAAGGTTGGCCCCTATTTATTTAGTTCTGATATTCTTCATATGAGTTTATCTATAGAAGATCAAGTAGCATTAAAGATTTTAAACAAATTGTATCAGTATGAAATGAAAACAAAATTCCGTATTGAAGCGGTCAATCCAATGTTATTGAAATATTTGAAAGAATAGTATTGACGAGTGAGATTTAAGGCTTTATAATGTTTTTGAGGGAACAAAAATCAAAATTGACGAATTTGAGGTTTTTGTACTCTCAAGATTTAAGTAACTGTACAACAAAGTTCTGCTAGATTCTGTTATTGCTTTAGTTTTTGTACTCTCAAGATTTAAGTAACTGTACAACAAAGTTCTGCTAGATTCTGTTATTGCTTTAGTTTTTGTACTCTCAAGATTTAAGTAACTGTACAACGGATGACTGGACCGATAACACTCTGGACATGTTTTTGTACTCTCAAGATTTAAGTAACTGTACAACTCATCCATGATATGTTCACAATTTGGATGCGTTTTTGTACTCTCAAGATTTAAGTAACTGTACAACGGTCATTCTCACTCTGTCCGCTATTCGTACGTTTTTGTACTCTCAAGATTTAAGTAACTGTACAACCTTTGTTTCAAGTGGAGTTATCGATGAAGGGTTTTTGTACTCTCAAGATTTAAGTAACTGTACAACAAAATTCCTCGAAGGGTTCAAAGCTATTATGTTTTTGTACTCTCAAGATTTAAGTAACTGTACAACACCGAGGTTACACCCTCCAAGCATTTCCGAGTTTTTGTACTCTCAAGATTTAAGTAACTGTACAACCTTTGTTTCAAGTGGAGTTATCGATGAAGGGTTTTTGTACTCTCAAGATTTAAGTAACTGTACAACAAAATTCCTCGAAGGGTTCAAAGCTATTATGTTTTTGTACTCTCAAGATTTAAGTAACTGTACAACATAAATCGGGCGTGCACATTTATGGTACATGTTTTTGTACTCTCAAGATTTAAGTAACTGTACAACAGGCTAAATTGGATCCAGGATTAGCAATTGGAGCGAAAACGCTCTCTCTTATTTCTTACAGATTAGCTCCCCAGTATGATATAATGTCATTTAGAAGAAACCAGAGAATATAGGAGTCGAAACGATGCTAGCTATTTGTATCGATTCTATATGTGACAAGACAGGAACCTATAAGTTGTTAAGAAATTATTCATCCTTACCTTTCTCTTTAATCCAATCCAGAATAAAAGATCATGTCACGGTAATAGAAGTAGATATGTTAGATTTGGACGAATTGAAAAAGGTTAGAGCCCTCATCCATGAGTTGAGTGCCATTGGAACTAAGGTTACGTTGAGAGATTCGACTGGTATTATCACCTTAGAATTTTTAAATAATATTATTTCTACCTTCGAAGAAATTGTGGCTGAAAGAGAAGAACTGGATGCTCTGATGTTTGAGGGGGAAGAGTGATTGTCACATTTTCCAGTGAATTATACATTCCCAAGTTAATTTTTAGTAATAAAAGGAAAATCAATGAAAGATAATAAAAATTTGTTGCTCTTTCTACAGGAGTTGATATACGGTCTTGTAGATTTTATCAGTGAGAAAGAATATAAGGAATTTGTCTTTGACTCCTTAAAACTTTCAAAACAGGAGCTTGATAAACAGAGTGGGTTTTGTCCAGATGATTTATACAATCGATTGGAAAATATGGATGAGCAGGATATCTTGACATTTCAGGAGCTGGATAAGAAAACCAATCCACTAGTTTGGAACTGTATCGCTAATTTCTTTGTCCTAGTTTGTCACTATTCATATATTGCTTCGGAAGAAATCTACCTACCACAAACGATTGAAAGTGTCGACGAGGACATACTTGAGGTACTTTCTTTAAGTTACAAACAAATCCTATCTGAAAATAGTGAACTCATTTCACAAATATCTGAAACAGAAATAAAAGGATATTTAAAGGACGATCTCATTAAAAACTACTTTGGTCCACTATTTTTATCAGATGAGAATGGATAGGCTATTTCGTTCAAGTATAGATTAGGAGAGGATATGCTGACTAGTTATTTTATGTTGATTTTTGCTGAGGCAATTGCGAATTGTATGGAAACGCAATATATTTCACACATTCGAACCGCCTTGGATGCATGTTGGAGTTTTTTGGAGAATAGAGATAAAAGGGGAGAGGAACTTTATCGTTTATTAGATGATGGGACAGACTTCAGTGGAATTTTTATCTACATGCAGCAGGATGAAAATGAAGCGAATACTCTTTTGTGGGACAACATTAGTTATGCAATAGGTGTGACTGCTAAAGAAGCGTTTGAGTTTGAGAACAAGAAGGAGCTTCCTTCTCCCATAGAGAACATTGAACCTGGTTTGCTTGATGACTTTATTGAAAATTTAAAAGAAATCAGCGTGGATCTTTATCATCACGTCGAAGCTGTAAAATCTTTCATCAATAGAAATCCATATCCATCAAGAGAGCCTGCTTTAAAAGAACTAGGTAAGATGAGCATACTCTGATGATTTGGTGAAAATTCAAAAAGAACACCCCATAAGTTAGAATTTTATCTCTAATTTATGGGGTGTGGTTCATTTTTTAAGCTTAAGCATTTTACAATACCCACGTACGAATAGCATGGGCTACGCCGGATTCGTCATTTGTTTTAGTGATGTATTTGGCGATATTTTTGAGTTCTGGATTTCCATTTTCCATAACAACGGGATTACCCACGACTTCCAGCATGGCGCGGTCATTTTCTTCATCCCCGATGGCCATAGTTTCATCTTTGGTCAATCCTAGTTTTTCAGCTAAGTGAGTGATGGCTGAACCCTTGTCTACATTCTTTTTAAGGAGTTCGAGGTAGAAAGGAGCTGATTTGTTGATGGAGTAGCGTTCGTAAAATTCTGCTGGGATTTTTTCAATTGCAGCATCGAGAATTTCTGGTTCATCAATAAACATACATTTGACGACTTCCTTGTCAGTCATTTCTTCAGGAGTGCGGTAAAAAATGGGCATGCTGACGAGGGTTGATTCGTGCACCGTGTATTTTCCGATATTGCGATTGGCCGTGTAGATACCGTCCTTGGTAATGGCGTGCATGTGGACACCGAGCTTACGACTGAGGAATTCCATATCCAGATAATCCTCATAAGTCAAGGATTCACTGATAATCTCGTGGCCAGTAGCAGTTTCTTGGACAAGGGCACCGTTGAAGGTCACGACATAGTCACCCTCGTCTCTCAGCTTTAAGTCGTCCAGAAGTTTGGCAACACCTGCGATGGGACGACCCGTTGCAATGACAACTTTGACACCGGCTTGTTTGGCGTCTTGGATGGCAGAAAAGACTTGAGGAGTGATCTCCTTTTTACTGTTAACCAGGGTACCATCGATATCGACGGCGATTAGTTTAATACTCATATATTTCCTCTATTCGTTCTTATTTGGGGTAAAATGGTCGTTCTCAATCAAGTGTAAAAATTGCTGGGTGATACTTGCGAAGATACTGTTTTGATTTAACATTTCTTTCGGGAAATAGAAACGATTATCTCCGTGGCGGCTGCCAGCAAGGGATTGGACGATAGGAGACAGGCTAGAGAGTTCAGCAAGTTCACCATTTTTCTGTAGAATCTCAATCTGTGTCCGTGGATTTTCAGATTCGGGACGATAGATATCATAAGGGAGGTCAAAGTTCTTATGAATAGCAGTATAGTAGTCTGGATCAAAACCGATTTCTTCAACCAGTTGTCTCATGGTTGCGAGTTGGTCTTGGTCTTTTTCTGAAAAAGTAATGGATTTAAAGACCTTGCGGTTGACAAAACGTTGCGACAAGTCGGCTAGTATCTTGTCAGGACTGGTCATCCAGAGTTGGAAGTAGGTATTCATCACGCCGTCATCAAGTGCTAGATAGTCAGATAGAGTAACTTTCTTTTCAAAAAAAGGTAGCAAATGAGGAGAAGTGCGTGCAAAGAAGTCCTTGTCTTCAGGATAGAGTTCCTTGGCGCGTTTGAGAAGATTCTGTAGGAGAACTTCCATGGCCCGTGTTGCTGGGTGGAAATAAACCTGCATATACATCTGGTAACGACTGAGGACATAGTCTTCAATGGCATGCATACCGTTGCGCTGAAAGGCGATGCCATTTTCGACAGGACGAATGACTCGGAGGATGCGAGTCAGGTCAAATTCCCCATAAGATGCTCCTGTAAAATAAGAGTCGCGCAAGAGATAGTCCATACGGTCCGCATCAATCTGACTGGAAATGAGTTGCACCACCTGCTTGTTGGGATAGGTATGGTCGATGACACTAGCCACCTTTTTGGGGAAATCAGGCGCTACTTGTAGTAGGACTTGGTGAATCTCTGTCTCAGGACTTTGGATGATCTCCTGAGTAATGGCCTCATGATCTGTATCAAAGAGATGTTCAAAAGTATGAGAGTAGGCACCGTGCCCGAGGTCATGAAGGAGCGCAGCGGTCATGGTCAAGAGAGACTCAGCAGGATCCCATTCTTCAGGATATTTTTCTTCAAAAATCTCTGTGATGCGTCGTGCAATCTCATAGACCCCCAAACAGTGGGAAAAGCGACTGTGCTCCCCACCATGGAAAGTATAGCTGGAAGTCCCTAGCTGTTTGATACGACGCAGACGTTGAAATTCTTTTGTATTGATCAAGTCATAGATGACCTGATTGTTTACGTGGATATAGTTGTGAACTGGGTCACGGAATACTTTTTCGTTCATATGACCATTATAGCAAAATCCTGCTCTTTTTGGTAAAATAGTAGGACAAGAGACAAGAAAGAGGATTTGATGTGAAGATTCGGATGCGAAATACGATTCAGTTTGATGAACAGTTGGAAGTAATCGACCAACTCTATGACGTGGAAGTGCGTGAAAAAGGGGATTATAGCTATTTACTCTTTTATAATGAGGAAAAAGAAAAAGTGGTTCTCAAGTTTCATCAAGAAGAACTGGTGATGACCCGTTTCTCAAAGCCCAATACCATCATGCGTTTTCTAAAGGATAGTGATAGTTTGGCCTATATTCCTACTCCAATGGGGATGCAGGAGTTCGTCATTCAAACAAGTCACTACAAACTGGATGGGCAAAAGATTGAGCTAGCCTATCAACTTCAAAATCAAGAGGGACACCCTTTTGCCAGCTATCAATTGGAAATTACTTGGGGATAAGAAAAAGGTTGGCGAATGCCAACCTTATTTGATATAGAGTTCTTGGTTTTTTAGGACAATTTCACGTATATTTGCAAATTTCTTGAGTTTTTTAAGTTCTTCAGGATGGGTAACTAGAGTGATGACATAGCCCTCTTTGCCCATGCGACCTGTACGGCCAGCGCGGTGAGTGTAAGTTTCGATGTCTCTAGGAATATCAAAGTTTACGACACATTCTAGGCTATCGATATCAATCCCACGTGCCAAAAGGTCTGTTGCAAGGAGCAGGGTTAGCTGCTTATCTTTAAACTTTTCTAAGATGACTTTTCGAAATTTAACATTGACATCGCTAGCGAGGGAAACAGCCAAGATATCCCGATACTGTAGTTTTTCCTCTGCACTTCCTAGATCTGACAAGCTGTTAAAGAAGACCAGACCACGAAAATCCTCTACATGAGCCAGTTTTCGAAGCATGTCCACTCGGTGACGTTGGTCTACCTGCATGTAGAAATGTTGAATGTTGTCCAACTTTTGGTCAGAAAGATCGATGGTGCGCGTGTTTGGTGCAATATTTTCTTGGTCAAACTTGGTCGTCGCACTCATGTAGATGAGTTGATGGTCACGAGGTGCGTAGTGAGTGATTTTCTCAACAAAGTGAATCTGAGAATCATCGAGCAACTGGTCAAATTCATCTAGGATGATGGTTTCCACATTCTTCATCTTGATTTTTTTCAATTTAATCAACTCAAAGATACGGCCAGGAGTTCCAATCAGAATTTCTGGTCCTTTTTTTAGGCGTTCAATCTGGCGTTTCTGACTGGAACCTGATAAGAAGAGCTGAGCAGTCAAGCCGATAGCCTCTGCCCACGTTTTACATACATCAAAAATCTGTCCAGCAAGTTCTGTATTTGGTGCTAGGATCAAGAGCTGTTGGGCTTTTTTCTTTTTCAGTCTGAGTAGACTTGGGAGTAAGTAAGCGAGGGTCTTACCAGTTCCTGTTGGGCTTACTCCCAGGAGGTTTTCTCCAGCAAGAATAGGCTCAAATAGTTGAGTTTGAATGGGAGTGAATTCTTGGAAACCGAGTCGGTCACTTAGTTCTTGCCATTCAGTAGGTAGTTTGGTTTTCATTTTTCTGCCTCAAATCTAATGCCAGCAGTCTGGCGCATAGTATATAGTAGTTCATGAATAGAGCCTGCATCATCCAGCCAGTTCTGGTAGAGCGTCTGGTCTGGTTGCTGGATCATCTGTGCAAACGCAGCAACTTCCTCAGTCATCGTATGAGGAGCTTGTTGGATAGGGAGTTGAACTTGATTTCCTTGGTGGTCGCTAAAAATAGCTGAGCGGACATGTTCAATCGAGTTAAGGATCAAGGTTCCATCTGCTGTGTAAATCTCACAAGGAAGATTGGAAGTGATGTTTTTCCCAGCCTTGATATGAACTTGAAAGTCAGGGTAGAAGAGGATACCGTCTCCATTTAGGTCAATGCTATTGTCAAGCTGTTGAGCCTGATAGGTTGCGTCTTGAGCTTTTCCAAAGAGACGAATAGCAGCGTAGATAGGATAAATCCCCAAATCCATAAGAGCTCCACCAGCAAAACGGTCTGAAAAGACATTGGGAGTCTGTCCAGCCAACAAGTCAGGCATCTTGGAAGAATACTTGGCATAGTTGAAATCTGCTCCCAGCACTTGCTTGTCTGCTAAAAAGTTTTTGATAGTAGTAAAGGCTTCCTCGTGGTAATTACGAGCTGCTTCGAAGATAAAACAGTGATTTTTCTCAGCTGTTTGAACCAAATCCAGCCAGTCTTGTGGCTGAGTAACAGCAGGTTTTTCAAGAATGACGTGTTTCCCAAAAGACAAGGCAGCTTTGGCTTGAACAAAATGCAAGGAGTTTGGACTGGCGATATAAACTACATCAAAGGAGCTCTTGAAGAAGTCTTCTAATTGATCAAAGAGTTGGATATCCTGATAGCGAGAAGCAAAATTTGCTGCTGTTTCTAACTTTCTAGAGTAGACATCGACCAGCTGGTATTTACCACTGGCATGGGCTGCCTCTATGAAGTGATGGCTGATAGCTCCTGTTCCGATGACACCTAGTTTAAGCATAGATACTCCTTTTCCGACTTTAAATCCTTCCTTCATTATAACATAGAAAAGAAGGACTATCCAACAGATGGTAAAAATTTTCAAATGGACTACGTTTTTCTCAAAGAAAGTGGTACAATATTTAGATAAGTAGATGAAATGAAAAGGGGGAGAAAATGAGATTATTACCAATAAGAAAAATATCACGTCAGTCTAAAAGGCTAGCGCTTTTTTTGACTTTTTGTGCAGGATATGTCGATGCCTATACTTTTATTGTACGAGGGAACACTCTTGTAGCTGGACAAACTGGGAATGTTGTTTTCCTTTCAGTAGAATTAATACAAAATAATGTTTCAGATGTTAGGGACAAGGTTCTCACTTTGCTAGCTTTTATGATGGGGGTCTTTTTATTAACTGTTTATAAGGAAAAATTGAGAATTGTAAAAAAACCAATTTTGTCCTTGATACCACTCGCGGTCTTATCCATAATCATTGGCTTTGTTCCCTTGTCAGTAGACAATATCTACCTAGTTCCACCTTTAGCCTTTTGTATGGGATTGGTGACAACAGCCTTTGGAGAAGTGTCGGGGATTGCCTATAATAATGCTTTTATGACCGGGAATATCAAACGGACCATGTTGGCTTTTGGAGATTATTTCCGGACCAAGCATACGCCTTTTCTAAGAGAAGGCTTGATTTTTGTTAGCCTACTGACCAGCTTTGTTCTTGGAGTTGTCTTTTCAGCTTATTTGACGATTTTTTATCATGAAAAGACCATTCTAGGTGTTCCTGTGATGATGGGCATCTTTTACCTCAGTATGCTTTTTGCTTCTTGGAGAAAAAAAGGAAAGAAAATGCTTAATTTTGATTGATTTCGCTTGTAAGAAAAAAGAAGATATGCTATACTTGAAGAGTTGACTATGCACAGTCCTGTGCAACCGCACGAACATCGTAGCTTGATTATTCAAGTTTAAGTGGTTCGTCCCACGATGCTAGGCGAGTCTTCACAAAAATACGGGGAAACCCTAAAAATCATAGGAGGTGCATAATGAGCACATACGCAATTATCAAAACTGGCGGAAAACAAGTTAAAGTTGAAGTTGGTCAAGCAGTTTACGTTGAAAAATTGAACGTTGAAGCTGGTCAAGAAGTTACTTTTAACGAAGTTGTTCTTGTTGGTGGTGAAAACACTGTTGTCGGAACTCCACTTGTTGCTGGAGCTACTGTAGTTGGAACTGTTGAAAAACAAGGAAAACAAAAGAAAGTTGTTACATACAAGTACAAACCTAAAAAAGGTAGCCACCGTAAACAAGGTCACCGTCAACCATATACAAAAGTTGTCATCAACGCGATCAACGCTTAATTTTAAGGAGAACACATGATACAAGCAGTCTTTGAGAGAGCCGAAGATGGCGAGCTGAGGAGTGCGGAAATTACTGGACACGCCGAGAGTGGCGAATACGGCTTAGATGTCGTGTGTGCATCGGTTTCTACGCTTGCCATTAACTTTATCAATTCCATTGAGAAATTTGCAGGCTATGAACCAATCTTAGAATTAAACGAAGATGAAGGTGGCTATCTAAAGGTTGAAATACCAGCGGATCTTCCTTCGCACCAGAGAGAAATGACCCAGTTATTCTTTGAATCATTTTTCTTAGGTATGGCAAACTTATCGGAGAACTCTTCTGAGTTCGTCCAAACCAGAGTTATCACAGAAAACTAACACGGAGGAAAACATTATGTTAAAAATGACTCTTAACAACTTGCAACTTTTCGCCCACAAAAAAGGTGGAGGTTCTACATCAAACGGACGTGATTCACAAGCAAAACGTCTTGGAGCTAAAGCAGCTGACGGACAAACTGTAACAGGTGGATCAATCCTTTACCGTCAACGTGGTACACACATCTATCCAGGTGTAAACGTTGGACGTGGTGGAGACGATACTTTGTTCGCTAAAGTTGAAGGCGTAGTACGCTTTGAACGTAAAGGTCGCGATAAGAAACAAGTTTCTGTTTACCCAATCGCAAAATAAAAAGGTCCAGTGAACCTTTTTATCCCGAGCCTTGGTATTTTAAGGCGAGGAAGCTAGAAGTAGCATTAAATAAGGCTTTCCGAGTTCTCGGAGAGCCTATTTTTTTGTTTTGATACCCATTTTGAATTTAATAGAGAATGGTTAGATTTAAACTTGCGATGGACACTTTTTTCTTTTTTGGAAAAATTCTGAAATATGGTATAATGAACAGATAGAGAAGTTGGGGGTAAAAGATGAACATTCAACAATTACGCTATGTTGTTGCTATTGCCAATAGTGGTACTTTCCGAGAAGCTGCTGAAAAGATGTATGTTAGTCAGCCAAGTCTGTCTATTTCTGTACGTGATTTGGAAAAAGAGCTGGGCTTTAAGATTTTCCGTCGGACGAGTTCGGGGACTTTCTTGACTCGTCGTGGCATGGAATTCTATGAAAAAGCGCAAGAATTAGTTAAAGGATTTGATGTTTTTCAAAATCAGTATGCCAATCCTGAGGAAGAAAAGGATGAATTTTCCATTGCCAGTCAACACTATGACTTCTTGCCACCAACCATTACGGCCTTTTCAGAACGTTATCCTGATTATAAGAACTTTCGTATTTTTGGGTCTACTACAGTTCAAATCTTAGATGAAGTAGCCCAAGGACACAGTGAGATTGGGATTATCTACCTCAACAACCAAAATAAAAAGGGAATCATGCAACGGGTTGAAAAGCTTGGTTTAGAAGTTATTGAACTAATTCCTTTCCAGACTCACATTTATCTTCGTGAAGGACATCCTTTAGCACAGAAAGAGGAGTTGGTCATGGAGGATTTAGCGGATTTACCAACGGTTCGTTTTACTCAGGAAAAAGATGAGTATCTATACTATTCAGAGAACTTTGTCGACACCAGCGCGAGCTCGCAGATGTTTAACGTGACGGACCGTGCTACTTTGAATGGTATTTTGGAGCGGACGGATGCCTATGCGACAGGTTCAGGATTTTTAGATAGTGACAGTGTCAATGGCATCACAGTCATTCGTCTCAAGGATAATTTAGATAACCGCATGGTCTATGTCAAACGGGAAGAAGTGGAGCTTAGCCAAGCTGGGACACTCTTCGTTGAGGTTATGCAAGAATATTTTGATCAGAAGAGGAAATCATGAAAAAAAGAGGAATAGTAGCAGTCATTGTACTGCTTTTGATTGGGCTGGATCAGTTGGTCAAAAATTATGTTGTCCAGCAGATTCCACTGGGTGAAGTGCGTTCGTGGATCCCCAATCTCGTTAGCTTGACCTACCTGCAAAATAGAGGGGCGGCCTTCTCTATGTTACAAGACCAGCAGTGGTTATTTGCTGTCATTACACTGGTCGTTATGGTAGGTGCCATTTGGTATTTGCATAAACACATGGAGGACTCTGTTTGGCTGGTCTTTGGACTGACTCTGATAATCGCGGGAGGCCTAGGCAACTTTATCGACAGAATGAGTCAAGGTTTTGTGGTGGATATGTTTCACCTAGACTTTATCAACTTTGCGATTTTCAATGTTGCTGACAGCTATTTGACAGTTGGTGTCATTGTTTTATTGATTGCAATGCTTAAAGAGGAAGTAAATGGAAATAAAAATTGAAACTGGTGGGCAACGTCTAGACAAGGCTCTGTCGGACCTGACAGAATTGTCACGCAGTCTCGCGAATGAACAAATCAAGGCTGGACAAGTTTTGGTTAATGGGCAAGCCAAGAAAGCAAAATACACTGTCCAAGAGGGGGATATCGTCACCTACCATGTGCCAGAACCGGAGGTTTTGGAGTATGTGGCTGAAAATCTTCCACTAGATATCATCTACCAAGATGAGGATGTGGCCGTTGTTAACAAACCTCAGGGGATGGTGGTGCATCCGAGTGCTGGTCATACTAGCGGAACCTTGGTCAATGCCCTTATGTACCATATCAAAGACTTGTCAGGTATCAATGGGGTTCTGCGACCGGGTATCGTTCACCGCATTGACAAGGACACATCTGGTTTCCTCATGATTGCTAAGAATGATGAGGCCCACTTAGCACTCGCTCAAGAACTCAAGGATAAAAAGTCTCTCCGTAAATACTGGGCGATTGTTCATGGCAATCTTCCCAATGATCGTGGTGTGATTGAAGCACCGATTGGACGGAGCGAAAAAGACCGTAAGAAACAAGCTGTGACTGCCAAAGGTAAGCCAGCTGTGACTCGTTTTCAAGTCTTGGAACGCTTTGGAGACTATAGTTTGTTAGAGTTGCAACTAGAGACAGGACGTACCCATCAAATCCGTGTTCACATGGCTTATATTGGCCATCCTGTCGCTGGGGATGAGGTCTATGGTCCACGCAAAACCTTGAAAGGACATGGACAATTTCTCCATGCCAAGACCCTAGGATTTACCCATCCGAGAACTGGTGAAACCTTGGAGTTCACAGCAGATATTCCAGAGATTTTTAAAGAAACACTGGAAAGATTGCGTAAAACTGAGAATAGATAGAAGAGTTGAGATGCCTTGTCTCAACCTTTTTTATTTCAAGTCTTTTCTATTTTAAAGTATTCATGTTATAATGGATAAATATGAAGAATCGGAGTGAGAATATGAAGTACAAACGAATCGTCTTTAAGGTGGGGACTTCGTCCTTGACAAATGAAGACGGGAGTTTATCAAGAAGTAAAGTAAAGGTAATTACCCAACAATTAGCTATGTTGCATGAAGCTGGGCATGAGTTGATTTTGGTTTCATCTGGGGCAGTAGCGGCCGGCTTTGGAGCTTTGGGCTTTAAAAAACGTCCGACCAAGATTGCTGATAAGCAGGCTTCAGCTGCAGTAGGACAAGGTTTGCTCCTAGAAGAATACACAACCAACCTCCTCATGCGCCAGATCGTTTCTGCACAAATCTTGCTGACACAGGATGATTTTGTAGATAAACGTCGCTATAAGAACGCCCATCAGGCCTTGTCTGTATTGCTTCATCGTGGTGCAATTCCCATCATCAATGAAAATGATAGTGTCGTCATTGACGAACTCAAGGTGGGTGATAATGACACTCTGAGTGCCCAGGTAGCGGCTATGGTCCAAGCGGACCTTTTAGTTCTCTTGACTGATGTGGACGGTCTCTATACTGGAAATCCCAACTTAGATCCAAGAGCTAAACGTCTTGAGAAAATCGAGACTATCAATCGTGAGATTATTGATATGGCTGGTGGAGCAGGTTCTTCAAATGGAACTGGGGGTATGCTGACAAAGATCAAGGCTGCAACTATTGCGACGGAGTCAGGGGTGCCAGTCTATATCTGCTCGTCCCTGAAATCAGATGCTCTGATTGAGGCGGCGAACGAGACCAAGGATGGTTCCTTCTTTGTTGCGCAAGAGAAGGGACTTCGTACCCAGAAACAATGGCTGGCTTTCTATGCTCAAAGTCAGGGAACGATTTGGGTAGATGGTGGAGCTGCAGAGGCACTTTCAAAAAACGGGAAAAGTCTCCTTTTATCGGGTGTGGTAGAAGTGGAAGGAAACTTCTCTTACCACGATATTGTAACAGTAGCAGATAAAGAAACAGGTCAATCTCTTGGAAAGGGACGTGTCCAATTTGGCGTCTCAGCCCTAGAAGATATGATCCGTTCTCAAAAAGCTAAGGGAGTCTTGATTCACCGTGATGACTGGATTTCCATCACTCCTGAAATCCAGCTGCTCTTTACAGAATTTTAGAGGTGAACGATGGTAAGTACACAAGAACAATTTGAACAAGTACAGGCTGTCAAAAAGTCAATTAACACTGCTAGTGAAACTGTGAAAAACCAAGCCTTGCTAGCTATGGCTGATCACTTATTGGCAGCTACTGAGGAGATTCTAGCGGCAAATGCCCTTGATACGGCAGCAGCCAAGGGGAAAATCTCAGATGTTATGCTAGATCGTCTTTATTTGAATGCAGGGCGAATCCAAGCGATGGCAACTGGAATTCGTGAAGTGGTTGCTTTACCAGATCCCATTGGTGAAGTTCTAGAGACAAGTCATCTTGAAAATGGCTTGCTTATTACCAAGAAACGTGTGGCTATGGGTGTTATCGGTATTATCTATGAAAGCCGTCCAAATGTGACGTCGGATGCGGCTGCCTTGGCTCTCAAGAGTGGAAATGCAGTCGTTCTTCGTAGTGGCAAAGATGCCTATCAAACTGCCCATGCTATTGTCACAGCCTTGAAGAAGGGTTTGGAGACGACTACCATAAATCCAGACGTGATTCAACTAGTAGAAGATACCAGTCGAGAAAGTAGCTATGCCATGATGAAGGCCAAGGGTTATCTAGACCTTCTCATTCCTCGTGGAGGAGCTGGCTTGATCAATGCCGTGGTTGAGAATGCTATCGTACCTGTTATCGAGACAGGAACTGGAATTGTCCATGTCTATGTGGACAAGGATGCCGATGAAGACAAGGCTCTGTCTATCATCAACAATGCTAAAACCAGTCGTCCTTCTGTCTGCAATGCTATGGAGGTTTTGCTGGTTCATGAAGACAAGGCTGCAGATTTCCTTCCTCGCTTGGAGCAAGTTCTGGTTACAAGTCGGAAAGAAGCTGGGCTGGAACCAATTCAATTCCGCTTGGATGAGAAAACAAGTCAGTTTGTTTCAGGTCAAGCAGCTGAAGCACAAGACTTTGACACTGAGTTTTTAGACTATGTCCTAGCTGTTAAGATTGTGAGCAGTTTAGAAGAAGCGGTTGCCCATATTGAAGCTCACAGTACCCATCATTCGGACGCCATTGTGACAGAAAATGCTGAAGCTGCAACTTACTTTACAGATCAAGTAGATTCAGCAGCGGTTTATGTCAATGCCTCAACTCGTTTCACTGATGGTGGGCAATTTGGTCTTGGATGTGAAATGGGGATTTCTACTCAAAAATTGCATGCGCGTGGGCCAATGGGCTTGAAAGAGTTGACCAGCTACAAGTATGTGGTTACTGGTAACGGACAGATAAGGGAGTAAGAGATGAAGATTGGATTTATCGGCTTGGGAAATATGGGTGCTAGTTTGGCCAAGGCTGTCTGGCAGGCCAAGACTGGTCAACAGATTCTCCTTGCCAATCGTAGTCAAGCGAAAGTAGATGCTTTCATCACTAATTTCGGTGGTCAGGCTTCCAGCAATGAAGAAATTTTTGCAGAAGCAGATGTGATTTTTCTAGGAGTTAAGCCTGCTCAGTTCTCAGACTTGCTTTCTCAATATCAGACTATTCTTGAAAAACGAGAGAGTCTTCTTTTGATTTCCATGGCGGCTGGATTGACTTTGGAAAAACTGGCAAGTCTTCTGCCAAGTCAACACCGAATTATTCGCATCATGCCCAATACACCAGTGGCTATCGGCCAAGGAGTGATTAGTTATGCCTTGTCTCCTAATTGTAGTGTTGAGGACAGGGAACTCTTTTGTCGGTTTTTAGCCAAGGCTGGTCTCTTGGTTGAACTAGGAGAAGGATTAATAGATGCTGCGACAGGTCTTGCAGGTTGTGGACCAGCTTTTGTCTATCTCTTTATCGAGGCTTTGGCAGATGCAGGTGTGCAGACAGGATTGTCAAGAGAAAGGGCCTTGAAAATGGCAGCCCAAACAGTAGTAGGCGCTGGACAAATGGTCCTCGAAAGTCAACAACATCCAGGAGTTTTGAAAGATCAAGTTTGCAGCCCAGGAGGTTCGACTATCACGGGTGTAGCAAGTCTGGAAGAACATGCCTTTAGAGGTACCGTCATGGACGCAGTTCATCAAGCCTACAAACGAACACAAGAATTAGGTAAATAAGAGGTTGGATGACTCCCAGCCTCTTTTATGCTCTTTTGAAATCAGAAGACGCAAAAAGATTGTCACAAAAACCTATTTTTTTGATAGAATAGAAGGTAGAAAAAAAGAAATGAGTTAGACATGTCAAAAGGATTTTTAGTCTCTCTTGAGGGACCAGAGGGAGCAGGAAAGACCAGTGTTTTAGAGGCTCTGCTCCCAATTTTAGAGGAAAAAGGAGTAGAGGTACTGACGACCCGTGAGCCAGGTGGAGTCTTGATTGGAGAGAAGATTCGGGAAGTGATTTTAGATCCAAGTCATACTCAGATGGATCCTAAAACAGAGCTTCTTCTCTATATCGCCAGTCGCAGACAGCATTTGGTAGAAAAAGTTCTTCCAGCTCTTGGAGCTGGTAAGTTGGTCATTATGGACCGTTTCATCGATAGTTCTGTTGCCTATCAGGGATTTGGTCGTGGCTTGAATATTGATGCCATTGATTGGCTCAATCACTTTGTGACAGATGGCCTTAAACCCGATTTGACCCTCTATTTTGACATTGAGGTGGAAGAAGGGCTGGCTCGCATTGCTGCTAATAGTGACCGCGAGGTCAATCGTTTGGACATGGAAGGCTTAGACTTGCACAAAAAAGTTCGTAAAGGCTACCTTTCTCTTCTGGACAAAGAAGGAAATCGCATGGTCAAGATTGATGCGAGTCTTCCTTTGGAGCAAGTTGTGGAAACGACCAAGGCTGTCTTATTTGACAGAATGGGCTTGGCTAAATGAAACAAGATCAACTAAAGGCTTGGCAGCCAGACCAGTTTGACCGCTTTGTCCGTATCCTAGAACAAGACCAGCTCAATCACGCCTATCTCTTTTCGGGATTCTTTGGAAGCTTGGAAATGGCGCAGTTTTTGGCTAAGAGCCTCTTTTGTACGGATAAAGTAGGCGTTTTGCCGTGTGAGAAATGCCGAAACTGTAAGCTGATTGAACAGGAAGAATTTCCCGATGTTACCTTGATTAAGCCAGTCAATCAGGTCATCAAGACAGAACGGATTCGAGAATTAGTGGGACAGTTTTCCCAAGCAGGGATTGAAAGCCAGCAACAGGTTTTTATTATCGAGCAGGCGGATAAAATGCATCCCAACGCAGCCAATTCTTTGCTCAAGGTCATCGAAGAACCCCAGAGTGAAGTTTACATTTTCTTCTTAACCAGCGATGAGGAAAAGATCTTGCCGACCATCCGTAGTCGGACGCAGATTTTCCATTTTAAAAAGCAAGAAGAAAAGCTCATTCTTCAATTAGAACAAGCAGGTCTGGTCAAGAAAAAAGCGATTCTCTTAGCCCAGTTTTGTCAATCACGAGCTGAAGCTGAAAAGTTGGTCAATCAGGCTAGTTTTTGGACCTTGGTGGATGAAAGTGAGCGCCTACTGACTTGGTTATTAGCCAAGAAGAGAGAGAGTTATTTGCAGGTAGCCAAATTAGTTAGCCTGGCAGATGACAAGGAAAAACAAGATCAAGTTTTGCGGATCCTCGAAGTCCTCTGTGGTCAGGATCTCTTGCAAGCAAAGATTCGTCAGATTTTACAAGATTTGCTAGAAGCTAGAAAAATGTGGCAGGCTAATGTCAGTTTTCAAAATGCCATGGAATATCTGGTCTTGAAAGAAATATAAACTCAAAGAATGAATGATAAAGAAAGGAAAGGGCTGGTTTATGGATAAGAAAGAATTATTTGATGCACTGGACGATTTTTCCCAACAGTTATTGGTGACCTTAGCCGATGTAGAGGCCATCAAGAAAAACCTCAAGAGTCTGGTAGAGGAAAATACAGCTCTTCGTTTGGAAAATTCTAAGTTGCGCGAACGCTTGGGTGAGGTAGAAGCAGATGCTCCCGTCAAGGCCAAGCATGTTCGTGAAAGCGTCCGACGAATCTATAAAGACGGATTTCACGTATGTAATGATTTTTATGGGCAACGCCGAGATCAGGACGAGGAATGTATGTTCTGTGACGAGTTGTTGTACAGGGAGTAGGCATGCAGATTCAAAAAAGTTTTAAGGGGCAATCTCCCTATGGCAAGCTTTATCTAGTAGCAACGCCAATTGGCAATCTAGATGATATGACCTTTCGTGCCATCCAGACTTTGAAAGAGGTGGACTGGATTGCGGCTGAGGACACGCGCAATACGGGGCTTTTGCTCAAGCATTTTGATATTTCAACCAAACAGATCAGTTTTCATGAGCACAATGCCAAGGAAAAAATTCCTGATTTGATTGCTTTCCTGAAGGCGGGGCAAAGTATTGCTCAGGTTTCTGATGCGGGTCTGCCTAGCATCTCGGATCCTGGTCACGATTTAGTCAAGGCAGCCATCGAGGAAGATATTGCTGTTGTCACCGTTCCAGGAGCCTCTGCAGGGATTTCTGCCTTGATTGCCAGTGGTTTGGCACCACAACCACATATCTTTTACGGCTTTTTACCGAGAAAATCAGGCCAGCAGAAGCAATTTTACGACTCAAAAAAAGACTATCCTGAAACTCAAATTTTCTACGAATCGCCCCATCGTGTGGCAGATACGCTGGAAAATATGCTAGAAGTCTACGGCGACCGCTCGGTGGTCTTGGTCAGGGAATTGACCAAAATCTATGAAGAATACCAACGAGGAAAGATCTCTGAATTGCTTGAAAGCGTGGCTGAGACACCGCTCAAGGGTGAGTGCCTTCTCATCGTTGAAGGTGCCAGTCAGGATGTGGAGGAGAAGGATGAGGAAGACTTGTTCTTAGAAATCCAAGCTCGTATCCAGCAAGGCATGAAGAAAAATCAAGCCATTAAGGAAGTTGCGAAACTCTACCAGTGGAATAAAAGCCAGCTCTATGCTGCCTACCACGATTGGGAAGAAAATCAAGAAAATGATTAAACAGGGAAGTTTGCCTTCTTCCCTTTTTTTGTTATACTAGTAAAAGAAAAATTAGAAAGATTTGTGGGAGTGAAAAAGTTCGGGGAACTTTTTCAGTCTGAGCCAAGAAATTCGAAATCTCGTAAGTTCAGTTGGCTTTTCAATGTGAATCTTGTCTTCACACTCCCAAAGAGGTATTAGTGTCGTGTCTCAATCTTATATCAATGTTATCGGAGCAGGTTTGGCAGGGTCTGAAGCAGCTTACCAAATCGCAGAACGTGGTATTCCAGTTAAACTTTATGAAATGCGTGGTGTCAAGTCAACACCTCAGCACAAAACGGACAATTTTGCAGAGTTAGTTTGTTCCAATTCTCTTCGTGGGGATGCCCTGACAAATGCTGTTGGGCTTCTCAAGGAAGAAATGCGTCGCTTGGGTTCGGTCATCTTGGAATCTGCTGAGGCTACACGTGTTCCTGCTGGTGGAGCCCTTGCGGTGGACCGCGATGGTTTCTCTCAAATGGTGACTGAAAAAGTGGCCAACCACCCCTTGATTGAAGTGATTCGTGATGAAATTACAGAATTGCCAACTGACGTTATTACTGTGGTCGCTACTGGTCCTTTGACTAGTGATGCCTTAGCTGAAAAGATTCATGCCCTTAATGATGGGGATGGATTCTATTTCTATGACGCGGCGGCGCCGATTATTGACGTTAACACCATCGATATGAGCAAGGTCTATCTCAAGTCTCGTTATGACAAGGGAGAAGCAGCCTACCTCAATGCCCCTATGACCAAACAAGAATTTATGGATTTCCATGAAGCCTTGGTCAATGCGGAAGAAGCACCGCTCAATTCCTTTGAAAAAGAAAAGTACTTTGAAGGTTGTATGCCTATCGAAGTCATGGCTAAGCGTGGCATTAAAACCATGCTTTATGGTCCGATGAAGCCAGTCGGTTTGGAGTATCCAGACGACTACACAGGACCTCGTGACGGGGAGTTCAAAACACCGTATGCAGTTGTCCAGCTTCGTCAGGACAATGCGGCTGGTAGCCTCTACAATATCGTCGGTTTCCAAACCCACCTCAAATGGGGGGAGCAAAAGCGTGTTTTCCAAATGATTCCAGGTCTTGAAAATGCTGAGTTTGTCCGTTATGGGGTCATGCACCGCAATTCTTACATGGATTCACCAAATCTTCTCGAGCAAACCTATCGTTCTAAGAAACAACCCAACCTTTTCTTTGCTGGTCAAATGACGGGTGTGGAAGGCTATGTTGAGTCAGCAGCCTCAGGCTTGGTTGCAGGTATTAACGCGGCTCGTCTCTTCAAGGGTGAAAGTGAAGCTATCTTCCCAGAGACCACAGCGATCGGAAGTCTAGCTCATTACATCACCCATGCTGACAGCAAACATTTCCAACCGATGAATGTCAATTTCGGAATTATCAAGGAATTGGAAGGCGAGCGTATCCGTGATAAGAAGGCTCGTTATGAAAAAATTGCAGAGCGTGCCCTTACCGATTTAGAGGAATTTTTAACGGTTTAATTTTTTTCAAAGAATTGCTCATGATACTATAAAAATCTTAGAAATTGTGATAAAATAGGTAGGATAAAAAAAGGAGAGTAAAAATGGCGAACCCCAAGTATAAACGTATTTTAATCAAGTTATCAGGTGAGGCCCTTGCTGGTGAACGTGGCGTAGGGATTGATATCCAGACAGTTCAAACAATCGCAAAAGAGATTCAAGAAGTTCATAGCTTAGGTATCGAAATTGCCCTTGTTATTGGTGGAGGAAATCTCTGGCGTGGAGAACCTGCTGCAGAAGCAGGAATGGACCGCGTTCAGGCAGATTACACAGGAATGCTTGGGACTGTCATGAATGCTCTTGTGATGGCAGATTCATTGCAACAAGTTGGAGTAGATACGCGTGTGCAAACTGCCATTGCTATGCAACAAGTTGCAGAACCTTACGTACGTGGACGTGCTCTTCGTCATCTTGAAAAAGGCCGTATCGTTATCTTTGGTGCCGGAATTGGTTCACCTTACTTCTCAACAGATACAACAGCAGCTCTTCGTGCAGCTGAAATCGAAGCAGATGCCATTCTGATGGCTAAAAATGGTGTCGATGGTGTTTACAATGCCGATCCTAAGAAGGACAAGACAGCTGTTAAGTTTGAAGAATTGACCCACCGTGACGTTATCAACAAAGGTCTTCGTATCATGGACTCAACTGCTTCAACCCTCTCTATGGACAACGACATTGACTTGGTTGTCTTTAACATGAACCAACCAGGCAACATCAAACGTGTCGTATTTGGTGAAAATATCGGAACAACAGTTTCAAACAATATCGAAGAAAAGGAATAAGAAAATTATGGCTAACGCAATTGTAGAAAAAGCTAAAGAGAGAATGACCCAGTCTCACCAATCACTTGCTCGTGAATTTGGTGGTATCCGTGCCGGTCGTGCCAACGCAAGCTTGCTGGACCGTGTCTTTGTAGAATACTATGGAGTAGAAACTCCTCTTAACCAAATCGCTTCTATCACCATTCCAGAAGCGCGTGTTTTGTTGGTAACGCCATTCGACAAATCTTCATTGAAAGACATTGAACGTGCCTTGAACGCTTCTGATCTTGGTATCACACCAGCTAACGACGGTTCTGTGATTCGCTTGGTTATCCCAGCTCTTACAGAAGAAACTCGTCGTGACCTTGCTAAAGAAGTGAAGAAGGTCGGTGAAAATGCTAAAGTGGCTGTTCGTAATATCCGTCGTGATGCTATGGATGAAGCTAAGAAACAAGAAAAAGCAAAAGAAATCACTGAAGACGAATTGAAGACTCTTGAAAAAGATATTCAAAAAGTAACAGATGATGCTGTCAAACACATCGACGACATGACTGCCAATAAAGAAAAAGAACTTTTGGAAGTCTAAAAATAAACAGAAAAACTCAGTTGGCATTGCTGGCTGAGTTTTATTCGGAAGAAGGAAATATGAATACAAATCTTGCAAGTTTTATCGTTGGACTCATCATCGATGAAAATGACCGTTTTTACTTTGTGCAAAAGGATGGTCAGACCTATGCTCTTGCTAAGGAAGAAGGTCAACATACAGTAGGGGATACGGTCAAAGGTTTTGCCTATACGGATATGAAGCAGAAACTCCGATTGACCACTTTAGAAGTGACTGCCACTAAGGATCAATTTGGCTGGGGAACCGTAACAGAAGTTCGTAAAGACTTGGGTGTTTTTGTCGATACCGGTCTACCTGATAAGGAAATCGCTGTGTCACTCGATATCCTCCCTGAGCTCAAGGAACTCTGGCCTAAGAAGGGTGATAAACTTTACATCCGTCTTGAAGTGGACAAGAAAGACCGCATCTGGGGCCTCTTGGCTTATCAGGAAGACTTCCAACATCTGGCTCGTCCTGCTTACAACAACATGCAGAACCAAAACTGGCTAGCCATTGTTTACCGCCTCAAGCTATCAGGAACTTTTGTATACCTACCAGAGAATAACATGCTTGGTTTCATTCACCCAAGTGAACGCTACTCAGAGCCACGTTTAGGCCAAGTGCTAGATGCGCGGGTCATCGGTTTCCGTGAAGTGGACCGTACCTTGAACCTATCCCTCAAACCACGTTCCTTTGAAATGTTGGAAAATGATGCTCAGATGATTTTGACCTACTTGGAAAGCAATGGCGGTTTCATGACCTTAAATGATAAGTCATCTCCTGAGGACATCAAGGCAACCTTTGGTATCTCTAAAGGTCAGTTCAAGAAAGCACTCGGTGGCTTGATGAAGGCTAGTAAAATCAAGCAAGACCAGTTTGGTACAGAGTTGATTTAAACCTTATAGACATGATAAAGAAACTTGAAGAAATGAGTTTAGAGGAACTCTGGCAACTTTTTCCTATTTTTCTAGTAGAGCACAAGTCAGAGTGGAAAGACTGGTATGAATCGGAAAAAACAAGTCTGAAAAAAATATTGGGTGCAAATGTTATTAAAAGAATAGAACATATCGGTAGCACTGCTATCTCTAATATTTGGGCCAAAA
Source organism: Streptococcus oralis (assembly GCF_006175905.1). Lineage (GTDB taxonomy): Bacteria > Bacillota > Bacilli > Lactobacillales > Streptococcaceae > Streptococcus > Streptococcus oralis_BG. Next base: position 236,904 of record NZ_SSNB01000002.1, on the reverse strand, counting down.
ATATCGTTGATATTCTGCTAGAAGTAGGTAGAATAGAGGATTTAGCAAGAGTCAGGGATTTATTGGTGAAGAATGGGTGGCTAGTGATGTCGGAGAGTCCTAACAGGATTTCGCTAAATAAAGGATATACAGAGCAGGGATTTGCTGAGAAAGTTTTTCATCTACATTTGCGAATGACGGGAGATCATGACGAGATTTATTTTAGAGATTATCTCTGCCAGCATCCAGATATTGCCCAAGCGTATCAGGAATTAAAACTCAGTTTGTGGAAACAATTTGAACACAATCGAGACGCCTATACTGATGCGAAAACGGATTTTATAAACCACTACGTTTCAGAGGCTAAGTCCAGTAATTTTTAAAAATCAGAAAAGTTTCATCAAAAAAAGTCTTGATAGGAGAAAGAATTGAGAAAATCATTTTACACTTGGCTCATGACCGAGCGCAATTCTAAAAGTAACAGTCCCAAAGCCATCTTGGCAGACCTCGCTTTTGAGGAGTCAGCCTTTCCAAAACACACGGATGATTTTGATGAGGTGAGTCGCTTTTTGGAGGAGCATGCCAGCTTCTCTTTTAACCTAGGAGACTTTGACGCCATCTGGCAAGAATACTTAGAACACTAGAGACAATGAGATGAGGCTAGTATTTTATTGTTCTCTTTGCTATAATAAAAAGAAATAAACGGATTAGAGAGGTTCTTTATTTGAAGGAACATTCAATAGACATTCAACTGAGTCATCCAGATGACTTGTTCCATCTTTTTGGTTCCAATGAGCGCCATCTTCGTTTGATGGAAGAAGAGCTCGATGTGGTGATTCATGCCCGTACGGAAATTGTCCAGGTTATTGGAGAAGAGTCTGCCTGTGAGGAAGCCCGTCAGGTTATCCAGGCTTTGATGGTCTTGGTGAATCGGGGGATGACCGTTGGCACGCCAGATGTGGTGACTGCGATTAGCATGGTCAAGAACGATGAAATCGACAAGTTTGTCGCCCTTTATGAAGAAGAAATTATCAAAGACAATACAGGGAAGCCGATTCGTGTCAAAACCTTAGGTCAAAAACTTTATGTGGACAGTGTCAAACAGCATGATGTGACCTTTGGAATCGGACCTGCAGGAACGGGGAAGACCTTTCTTGCAGTGACCTTGGCAGTGACAGCCCTTAAACGTGGGCAGGTCAAGCGAATTATCCTCACTCGACCAGCAGTCGAAGCTGGTGAGAGTCTAGGATTTCTTCCGGGTGATCTCAAGGAGAAGGTCGATCCATATCTTCGACCAGTTTATGATGCCTTGTATCAGATTCTCGGCAAAGACCAAACGACTCGTCTCATGGAGCGTGAGATTATCGAAATTGCGCCCCTTGCCTACATGCGTGGTCGGACCTTGGATGATGCCTTTGTCATTCTCGATGAGGCACAGAATACGACCATCATGCAGATGAAGATGTTCCTGACTCGTTTAGGCTTTAATTCGAAGATGATTGTCAATGGAGATATCAGCCAGATTGACCTACCACGCAATGTTAAGTCCGGTTTGATTGATGCTCAAGAAAAGCTTAAGAATATTCACCAAATCGACTTTGTTCATTTTTCAGCCAAGGATGTGGTTCGTCATCCAGTTGTCGCTCAAATCATACGAGCTTATGAACCAGCTTCAGTTAAAAATGAAGAAAAGAAGGAAGAGACAGAATAGCAAAAAAGAGCAGTTCAGATGCGAACTGCTTTTTAAGTTGCCCTGTATAAAAAGTTGTATGGCTAATTTATTATAGACAGAATAATGATGATTCTAATCTGATGTTGGTAAAAATCTAGAAATATTAGTGCTGAAATCTCCACATTTAAGTTAACTTATTATAAATTTTATTTTTTCTTAATTTTCTTAGTAATTAATAGGAAAAATTACGATAAAATTTATTGAAATAAAGATTTCAAAATGATAAAATGATATTTGGGTTAGAGTGGGCTTAAGTCCAAAATTTGAAAGTACCTAACTCGCTTTCACATCTTAATAGAAAGGAGATATTATGAAAAAAGACAAGTGGTGGCTTCCATTTTTAGCAGTAGGAGTCATCATAGCTTTAGCGGTGGGTTTAATTTATTTCACTAGACCCACTAAGGATGGAGATATAGGAACGTCTTCAGTTTCGCAATCGACTTCAAGTGATGAGAACAATTCAGCTTTGAGTTTAAAAGGTCAACAACTTCCAGAATTTAAAATGACCTCTCAAGATGGAAAATTGATTGCTATCTCGGAACTGTATGATAAACCTATATTAGTTGTCGAATGGGCTAGTTGGTGTCCGCATTGCCAGAAACAACTACCCATTGTTCAGCAGATGTATGAAAAGTATGGAGATCAAATTCATTTTGTTCTTCTGAATATGAACGAACCAGGAAAAGAAACAAAGGAAACTGCTGATCAGTATATCAAAGAAAAAGGATATACTTTCCCGTATTATTATGACGAAGATCAGTCTGCAGCCGATCTTTTACAGGTTCAAACCATACCAAGTATGTATCTTGTGACAAAACAGCAACAGGTAAAGAATGTATTAGTAAATCACACCACTGCTGAAAATTTCTCGAAAGAGTTACAAGAACTGCTAAACTAACATACATCTATTTCAGAAAAAAGGAGGAAGAAGAAATCGCAATAGGATTTCAGAGAAAATTATGAGAGATTTCATTAAAAAGGTCTCCATTCTGTTTACGATTCTGTTTCTCTCTGTGCCATTAGGATTAGCTAGTTTACGTTTCGGTCGTGGTGCGGCTGATGAAACTGAGGTAATTCGAGTAGGAGATAATACGGAAATTATCCAGAATGGATGTTATCGTAAGATAAAGAAATCGGACAAAACAAAGTGGACAGTTCCACGTAAACCGGTCGACTTAGTTATCCTTCAGGATGCGAGTGGATCGTTCAAGAACACCATTCCTAATGTCCAAAATGCCTTAAAAACATTGACAACATTTGTCAGTGAAGAAAATTATGATGAGAATAATCCTCGTTTGGTTAAGACTGATAACCCGGATACATCAGACCGAGTTATGATGGCAACCTTCCAAGGTGCGGATGGATACAACTATTACTACAATAATGATTTTACAGGTCGTAAAGATACTTATGGTAGTTGGGGACCTGATTATGATTACAAATACAAGTCTAGCAACTTGTCTTCAGATCAAAATGATATCCATCAATTCATTGATAATATTAAGGTGGCAGGAGGAACCCCTACAGTTCCAGCTATTGACGATGTCATTGCTCAATATAATCAAAGAAAAGGGAATATGGCTAACGGTCGTAAGACCATCTTCCTTTTGATTACGGATGGAGTTGCCAACGGGAAACGTGACCCGGATGGTAAGGTTCGTCTAGAGTACAGCGACTATCGTAACAATATTCTTACACGTGCTTGGAATTTTGATGAGCTAACTGAAGCATCTCAAAACGTTTTAGGGCGAGTGAAAGAGGTTAAGGAAGCATCTACAAGACTTCAAAATGTTGTTGGTTCTGAAGGGACTGTAGTAGTAGGTTTCTGGGAAGACGTATCAATCTTTGCAAACTCTAAAGCTCAGTATTATGACACATATAAAGAAGGTTATTCAAAATACTTTAATATCGGTGACAACCGTTCAGTTCAAGATATCTTCCATGAAGCATTAGAGGGGATGGCTTCTCCAGCAAAAAATATTAATGGTAAGAACGTTTCTTTCTATGTTAATGAACAAAGTGATATCAATAAGTTCTCAAGTCGAGTTCTAGAATCTGTTGGAGCTGCGTTGATTAAGGAAGACATCAAAGGTGAGTTCACTGTTACACCTGGGTATAAGGTTGATGCCGTTCGAATCAATGGTAAAACAGTTGTTGAAAAAGTCACAGATCCATCAAAACAAATTCGTGGTCGAATCAATCAAGAAGGTGACAATGTCACAATCTATGTACCCGATAGTGTCTTCAATCCAGGTAATAACAATTTCGACTATGATTTGAGTAAGGAAGCTCGTGCTCCTGAAACGAATGAAGAGGATGAAGTTGATCCGCCAGCTGACTATAAACCTGTAAACGAAGAAGTTACAGTTCCTGAGTTGACTGGTGTCTTCAAGACAGGTGAATTTACAACTCAAAAAATCGGTGGACGTAATGAAAAAGTTGAAGTTCAAAAACTCGAGTACTGTTACCCAAGTGTCACGAAGAGAATTACCGACGCAGATAAGAGTAATGATTTGGGAGAAATTGATGACCCGCTTGGTTTGACAAAGAAAAAAGCCTATTCTGCACAATTGTCAGACAAGGCAGAGGAGTTTACCTATACTCTTGATTACAACTTCAATAACGTAGCCTACGAATTTGAAAAGAACGTCATGTTGACAGACCCACTTGACTACCGTTTGGAAGTGGTTGAAAGTTCAGCTACTGGACCAAATGGAGAAAAATGGACCACTCGTGTAGTTAGTCAAGATGATTCAGAAGGCAACCCTCAAAGTGTCGTGGTTGCGGATGTTCCTGCTAAAGGATCCAACTATAATTACTTGGTATTGAAGAAAGCTCAAATGACCATTAAGGTTCGTTTGAAAGAACAATACCGCAATAATCAATCAAGTAAAGAATTCATGGCTCTCCTTCAGGAAAGTAATGGATTTGGTCTCCTAAACCAAGGGAACATCATGTGGAATGGTGATGACAATCAACCAAACCAAGATGCGCACGCCAAGACAGATACCAAACCAAGTACCATTCGCCGTTCAAATCCAGTTTACGTGAAACCGCCAGTAGTAACAGAGATTACGAAGAAGGTTAATGACAAAGAACATGAAGATTTGAAAGCAGAAGAGGAACTCTTTGAGTACAAGGTGACTGCTCCATGGCCAGGTATTGCGGACAACTTTACGCTGACAGATACAGTTGTTCCAGAGTTAGAAGTTCAAGCAGATAGTTTGAATGTAAAACTCGGTGGAAAAGATAACGCTGATTTGAAAGGTGCGACAACCGTTTCAGGTCAAACCGTTTCGTTGACACTAGACAAAACTAATCTTGAAAAAATCACTCGTAAAGTGAATCGCCGTAAGGTGAAAGACATTCAATATGTAGAATTAACCTTTAAGGCGAAAATCCGTAAAGGTGCTGATCTTTCTAAATACAAGAAAGATGGTCAAGTAAAAGTACCAAATACAGCGGATGTGATCTTGAACGATGTGAAACAAACATCTAACGAAGTAACGGTTACCCCACCAAAACCAAAAGAACCAACGATTGATAAGAAAATCAATGAAAACTTGGATAGCTTCCAAACGTTTGATGGGCAACCATACAACTACAACATTACAACAGCAGTACCAAGTGATGTTGCTAATTACAAGAAATTTGTGATTCGTGATACACTGGATGCTAATTTGGAACTTGCAGGAGACGTAAGTATTAAAGGTTCTGCAGCGGCCCTCTTTGATATCCACACCAATGGCCAAGAGATTACGGCAACGGTGAAGGATGGTCAGTTTGGTGAACTTGCAAAATACTCAACTGTTGAACTAGTCATTCCTGCAAAAGTTAAAAATGGTGTGACAGGCACAACCATTGAAAACAAGGCTTCTATTTCCTTTACAAATGAGAATAATGTAGAGAAAGAAGTTGAATCGAAACCTGTAACCGTAACGCCACCTCCTGTAACGAAGAAGATCAATGAAACTCTTGATCACTTAGATATCGCGACAGGTCAAGCGTATAACTACAACATTAAGACAAAACTTCCAACCGATATTACAGATTACAAGAAATTTGTGATTACAGATACACTTGAAGGAGATTTGTCAGTTATCAATGAAACTTCAAGCAAACCAGTTATCAAAGGAGCAGCTGCAGCCTTCTTCGATGTAACAGTTGAGGGTCAAACCGTGACTGCAACGATGAAGGACTTTGCGAACGCTACAGACCTTGCTGGTCAAGAAGTGGAATTGATTATTCCAGCTAAGATCAATGATGGAGTGACTCGTATCAACATTCCAAATACTGCGAAGTTCAGCTTCACAGATAAGAACGATCATAGCGGAGAAAAAGAAACAAAACCTGTAACCGTAACTCCTCCATCAGAACCAGGTGTTGATAAGAAAATCAACGAAACACTGACAGAGGCAACAATCGGTGCGGAAACCGACTTTACTTATAATATCAAAGCGAAATTGCCAAATGATATTACAACGTACAAGTCCTTCGTTGTAACGGATACCTTGGATGAGAACTTGACTCCAGGTCAAGCTGAAATCAAGGGAGCGGCAGCGAAATTCTTCGATGTAACAGTTCAAGGTCAAACCGTGACTGCAACGATGAAAGATTTTGCGAATGCGGGTGACTACGGTAACCAAGAAGTAGAGCTCGTGATTCATGCCAAAGTGAAGAAAGGCTCAACTGTTCCATCTATTGAGAACAAAGCTAAGATTACTTACACCAACAAGAATGACCAACAAGGTGAGAAAGAAACCAAGCCGGTCACTGTTACACCACCACCAATCACGAAGAAGGTGAATGGTCAGGAACACGCAGATCTTGGTAAGTTATCAGAAATCTTTACTTATACGATTGACTCAACGGTTCCACACGTGGCAGATAGCTTCACCATTTCAGATGATATCGTCAAAGAATTGGCATTTGAAGGAGAAGCAACGGTCACTGTTGATGGCCAAGCTGTTCAAGACCTCACTGTAACAACAGAAGGTCAACGTTTGACGGTCACATTTGGTAAAGAGCAAGTGAAACAATATGCTGGTAAAGCTGTACAAGTTTCATTTAAGGCCAAGATTAAAGATGGAATCACTTTCGATGCTCTCTTGACTGCTTATCCAAATGAATCAAAAGACAAGCCGGTAGTACCAAATACTGCTAGCTACATCATTAATGATAATCCTGATTCTAAGAAAGAATCAAAACCAGTTACCGTTACACCACCACCAACCACTACTCCAGAGCTTAAGAAGGAAGTAAACGGAGCAGAACGTTATGATCTTGCAAAACGTAATGAAGAGTTTACTTATACTTTGAAAACAACAATGCCTGCCAGCGCAACTGTGTTTGAGATGACAGACGAGTTGAAAGAAGTTCTAGAATTTGTTGGTGAGAATGCTTCAGCCACTGTTAAACTTGATGGTGAGGATGCAGGATCGAAGGCGACAGTGACACTTTCTGGTCAAGTCATCAAAGTTGCCTTTACAGAAGCTTCTGTCAAAGCAGATGCAGGTAAGACTATTGAAGTAAACTTCAAGGCTAAAATCAGAGATAATGCCAACTTGTCAGCTTATGTGAATAAAGATGGTAAGACAGAAATTCCAAACAAGGCTTCTTACGACATCGATCACAATCCGAAATATCACAAGGATTCAAATGAAGTTCCAGTAACTCCACCGACTCCAGAAGAGCCAGAAATCAAGAAAGATGTGAACGGCAAAGAAGCTGAAACTCTTGATAAACGCGATCAAGTCTTCACTTACAACGTGAAAACGACAGTAGCGCAAGATGCGACAGCCTTCAGCGTAACCGATAAGATCGAAGATGTTCTTGAGTTCGCAGGAACTTCAAGTGCTAAATTGAATGGTGTAGCGCTTGACGCTAGCCAAATCAAGGTAGAAGGTCAAACCATTACCTTGACGCTTACAGAAGACCAAGTCAAAGCAAATGGTGGTCAAGCAGTTGAATTAACGTTCGACGCTAAGATTAAATCCGGTGCGAACTTGTCTGCTTATGTAACAGAAGATAAGTCAATCAAGGTTCCGAACAAGGCGGCTTACAGGGCAGATCTTCCAAACAAACCAGGCTTCACCAAGGATTCTAACGTAGTTCCAGTAACTCCACCGACTCCAGAAGAGCCAGAAATCAAGAAAGATGTGAACGGCAAGGCAGAAGAAACTCTCGCAAAACGTGATGAAGTCTTCACATACAATGTGAAAACAACAGTAGCGCAAGATGCGACAGCCTTCAGCGTAACCGATAAGATCGAAGATGTTCTTGAGTTCGCAGGAACTTCAAGTGCTAAATTGAATGGTGTAGCGCTTGACGCTAGCCAAATCAAGGTAGAAGGTCAAACCATTACCTTGACGCTTACAGAAGACCAAGTCAAAGCAAATGGTGGTCAAGCAGTTGAATTAACGTTCGACGCTAAGATCAAAGCTGGCGCGAACTTGTCCGCATATGTGAAGGAAGACGGCCGTACACAGATTCCGAATAAGGCTTCTTATGACGCAAGCTTCCCACACAAACCAGGTGTGCACAAGGACTCTAATGAAGTCCCAGTAACACCTCCAACACCAGACGAGCCAGAGATCAAGAAAGATGTGAACGGCAAGGCAGAAGAAATTCTCGCAAAACGTGATGAAGTCTTCACATACAATGTGAAAACAACAGTAGCGCAAGATGCGACAGCCTTCTCAGTCACAGATACCCTAGTGGACGTTCTTGAATTCGCAGGAACTTCAAGTGCTAAATTGAATGGTCAAGCTCTTGATGCAAGTCAAATCAAGGTAGAAGGTCAAACGATTACCTTGACCCTTACAGAAGAACAAGTGAAAGCCAATGGCGGTCAAGCCGTTGAATTAACATTCGACGCCAAGATCAAAGCTGGCGCGAACTTGTCTGCATATGTGAAGGAAGACGGTCGTACACAGATTCCGAATAAGGCTTCTTATGACGCAAGCTTCCCACACAAACCAGGTGTGCACAAGGACTCTAACGAAGTTCCAGTAACGCCACCAACACCAGAAGAGCCAGAAATCAAGAAAGATGTGAATGGCAAAGAATCAGCAACACTTGCGAAACGTGATGAAGTCTTCACTTACAACGTGAAAACAAGTGTAGCGCAAGATGCGACAGCCTTCTCAGTCACAGATACCCTAGTGGACGTTCTTGAATTCGCAGGAACTTCAAGTGCTAAATTGAATGGTCAAGCTCTTGATGCAAGTCAAATCAAGGTAGAAGGACAAACGATTACCTTGACCCTTACAGAAGATCAAGTGAAAGCCAATGGCGGTCAAGCCGTTGAATTAACATTCGATGCGAAGATCAAAGCTGGCGCGAACTTGTCTGCTTACCTATCAGAAGATAAGACTGTGAAAGTTCCTAACAAGGCAGCTTACAAGGCAGATCTTCCAAACAAACCAGGCTTTACGAAAGACTCTAATGAAGTTCCAGTAACTCCACCAACACCAGAAGAGCCAGAAATCAAGAAAGATGTGAACGGTAAAGAAGCTGAAACTCTTGACAAACGCGACCAAGTCTTCACCTATAATGTGAAAACAAGTGTAGCGCAAGATGCGACAGCCTTCTCAGTCACAGATACCCTAGTGGACGTTCTTGAATTCGCAGGAACTTCAAGTGCTAAATTGAATGGCCAAGCCCTTGATGCTAGTCAAATCAAGGTAGAAGGACAAACGATTACCTTGACCCTTACAAAAGACCAAGTGAAAGCAAGTGGCGGTCAAGCAGTTGAATTAACGTTCGATGCCAAAATCAAAACCGGCGCGAACTTGTCTGCATATGTGAAGGAAGACGGTCGTACACAGATCCCGAATAAGGCAGCTTACAAGGTGGATCTTCCAAACAAACCAGGCTTCACCAAGGATTCTAACGTAGTTCCAGTAACTCCACCGACTCCAGAAGAGCCAGAAATCAAGAAAGATGTCAACACGAAAGCTGAAGAAACACTCGCTGATCGTGATCAAGTCTTCACCTACAACGTGAAAACAAGTGTTCCAACAGATGCGACAGCCTTCAGTGTAAGTGATACACTTGAATCTGTTCTTGATTATGCAGGTTCAGCAAACGCGAGCTTGAATGGTCAAGCGCTTGACGCTAGCCAAATCAAGGTAGAGGGACAAACCATTACCTTGACGCTTACAGAAGACCAAGTCAAAGTAAGCGGAGGTCAAGCAGTTGAATTGAGTTTCACTGCGAAGATCAAAGCGGGAGCTGATTTAAGTCCATATCTAACAGATCGTGGATTCACTGTTCCAAATACAGCTTCTTATGATGCGAAGTTCCCACACAAACCAGGGCTACACAAAGATTCGAATAAAGTTCCGGTAATTGTTCCAAAAGAACCAGAACCAGAAATTTCTAAGAAGATTAACCGTACCTTGGACCACTTGGATGTGGAATACGACGCACCATACATGTATAATGTCAATACCGCTTTGCCAAAAGATATTGATAAGTACAAAGAGTTCACAGTCACAGATACACTCGAACCGGTCTTGGCAATCGCTGATACACCAGTAGCTTATGTAGATGGACGTGATGCAAATGGAGCTCTTGAAACAAGTGTTAAGGGAAATACTGTCACTGTAAAAGTGAAAGATTTCGCTCGACTAAAAGGCTTCAAAGAGATTCAATTGTACATCCCAGCTAAACTCAAAGCGAATAGCGATTTGAAAGCTTATAAGGACCAATTGGTACCAAACAAAGCAACTGTCAACTTCAAGGATGCCAATGGTCAATCTGGCAGCAAGGAATCAAAACCGGTAACGGTGAAACCACGTGACCCAGAAAAACCAACAGATCCGACACCAGGTGAACCTGCTAAGACAGTTGGACCAGAAAATGGATCAACACCAGGGACTTCATACAACTTGCCAAATGCAACAGATACTTTCCGCTTCGATATCACTACTCCGGTTCCAACGGATCCAGTGGATGAAAATGGAAATGCCAAGAAAGATCAATATGGTCGTCTTGTCAAGACAGACTTGACTAGTTTTACAATCACGGATGAAATCAATTCAGTCTTGAAAGTCAACAAAGACCGTATCGCTCTTAAAGTTGAAAATGCTCAGTTTGACAAGATCAAAGCAACTCTTCAAGCTCAACTTGATCAAGCAGAGAAAGAACTCAAAGCTTTGACAGGCAAGTCAACAGAAGAGACTTCAACAGAGACTGGTAAGAAGGAAGAACTCAAGGCAGCGGAAGCTAAAGTAGCTGAATTGAAAGCGAAGTTGGAAGCAGCTAAGGCAGCGCAGCCAGCTAAACCAGCTGAAACTACAACACCAGCTACTCCAGCAACAGCTACTGAAGAAACAACTCCAGCTACATCTGATTCTTCTGCAACAGAAGATAAGAAACCTGCAACTAGCGAGCCAAGTCAAGATCTTGTAAGCTTGGAAGCAGAGTTGAAAGCAGCTGAAGAAAACTTGGCTAAACTTCAAGCACCAGCTGAGAAAGAAGCAGAATTGGCACCAGCTGATAAGAAACAACAACAAGAGAAACTCGAAAATGAAATCAAGAAACTAAAAGAAGCTCAAACCAAGCTTCAAGCAGCTATTGATAAATTGTCTAAAGTTTCAAATGATCGTGGTGAATTAGTAGGTAAAGAATTGGAAGCAATTGCCACTGTTACTTACGATGAAACTAGCAATCTTGTGACTTTTGAAATCAGCGACAAGGATGTTCTTGAAGCCTTGAAGGGAAGTAAAGTAACTCTCGTTCTTTACACAAACTTCAAAGAAGGAACAGACTTCGCTAAGTATCAGAACGGTGTACCAAATACAGCTACAGTAAGCTTTAACCATAATCCAAAGCCAAAGACTACCAACAAAGTTGTGGTGTTCCCACCAACACCACCAACACCAGAAAAACCACAAACTCCGCCACCAGGTGGAACTGTTCCTCCTGCAGAACCTAAGAAAACATTGCCAAATACAGGTTCTGAAGGATCTTCAATCTTTGGAGTACTTGCTGCCCTAGCTCTAGGACTTGCTGGACTTCTAGTTTGGAAGCGTAAAGCTGAACGTTAGTATCATATAGTAAGAGGAGAGTAGAAATATTTCCTCTCTTCCTTACTATATATTAAATGAATTAAGGGAAAAAGAATGAGTAGAAAAAAATTATTAAAGTTAGGGATTTCAATACTTGCTTTAAACGCTCTTGGAGTAGCAACTTATCATGTAGCTCCAGATTTATATCAAATTCCAACGGTGCATGCAGAGGAAACACCGGCGGAAGATGAAGAAATTCCAGATGGCCAAGAGAGAGTCGTGGCATTCCGATTTAGAGATAAACTGAATGATCTAGAGGCTTTCATCGCTGACTATAAAGCTAATCCTAATGATGAAGACAACAAAGCTGGATTAGAAGATAGTTTGGCGGAAGCTACTAACTACCTTCCTACCGCAAAGAAGGCAATGAAGAGTCCAGAAGCTCAAAAAGGTTTTGTGGCATATGAAGCTCGCTACAATGAGTTGAAAGCCAAGGCTGAAGCTTTGTTGGCTGGTAAGACAGAACAACCAACGGAACCAAAAGTTGAGCATCAAGAAATCACTACAACAGAAGAGATTCCTTATGCATCTCGTACCGAAAACAATGCTGATCTTGCAGAAGGTACTCGCAATGTGAAACAAGCGGGTGTTAAAGGTACTAAGACCATTACTTGGGATATCACACTGACAGATGGTAAAGAAACAGCTCGTACTAAGAAAAGCGAGAAAGTTACCAAAGAACCAGTAGAAGAAATCATCGAAGTTGGAACTAAGAAAACAGGTGTAGAAACCAAAGAAACAGTGACTGTAGAGGAAAAAGTTGCTTTCAAAGAAGAAACGAAAGTAGACCCAGCACTGGATAAAGGTCAAACACGTGTTGAAGAAGGTGAAGAAGGTATCGATGAAGTCACTTATGAAGTGACAAAAGTGGATGGTGTTGAAAAATCTCGTAAAGAAGTTTCACGCAAGACCAAGAAAGCAGCCAAAAACAAGATTACTTATACCGGTTCAAAAGCTGTTGTAACGACTAAGGAAGAAACGAAGACAGAAGAAGTTGCCTTCCAAACTAAGGAAGTCACAAATCCAGATCTTCCAGAAGGAACTCGTCAAGTGAAAGTTACTGGTAAGAAAGGTATTCGCACCATTGTTTATACAGTGACTTACACAGATGGAAAAGAGACAGGTCGTGTTGAGAAATCCAGCACAATCACAACTCCAGCCGTAGATGAGATCGTTGAAGTAGGAACTAAGAAAGTAGTAGCTCCAGTTGTAACGACTAAGGAAGAAACGAAGACAGAAGAAGTTGCTTTCCAAACTAAGGAAGTCACAAATCCGGATCTTCCAGAAGGAACTCGTCAAGTGAAGACAGCTGGTAAGAAGGGTGTTCGCACCATTGTTTATACAGTGACTTACACAGACGGAGTAGAGACAGGTCGTGTTGAGAAATCCAATACAATCACAACTCCAGCCGTAGATGAGATCGTTGAAGTAGGAACTAAGAAAGTAGTAGCTCCAGTTGTAACGACTAAGGAAGAAACGAAGACAGAAGAAGTTGCTTTCCAAACTAAGGAAGTCACAAATCCGGATCTTCCAGAAGGAACTCGTCAAGTGAAGACAGCTGGTAAGAAGGGTGTTCGCACCATTGTTTATACAGTGACTTACACAGACGGAGTAGAGACAGGTCGTGTTGAGAAATCCAATACAATCACAACTCCAGCCGTAGATGAGATCGTTGAAGTAGGAACTAAGAAAGTAGTAGCTCCAGTTGTAACGACTAAGGAAGAAACGAAGACAGAAGAAGTTGCTTTCCAAGTCAAAGAAGTGCAGAACGCAGACCTTCCAGAAGGAAGTCGTCGAGTGAAAGCTGCTGGTAAGAAGGGTGTTCGCACCATTGTTTATACAGTGACTTACACAGATGGCGTTGAAACAGGTCGAGTTGAGAAATCAAACACAATCACTACTCCAGCAGTAGATGAGATTGTCGAAGTTGGAACTAAGAAAGTAGCTTCTACAACAACCAACGGTAATAAGAATGGTACTGCAACAACAGGGAACCAAGCTGAAAACACTAAGAAAGAAGAAACTGCAAGCCAAGATAAGAAAGCTCTACCAAGCACAGGTACAGCTTCTACCAGTCTTCTTTCAATGATTGGTTTATTTATCGCCGGTCTAGTAGGCTTTGTCGTTCGTAAGAAGGACTAAGGCTCTCTAATTGTACAAAAGCATCTTTTGTACGAGAAATACTAAAAAGAACCCAGAATTTATTCTTGGGTTCTTTCTTTATAAATTAAAACGAATTACTATGGGGAAGTTGTTTGAAATGATGTCATGTTATGGAGTTTATAGAGTGGTGTCAGTTTATTCTAGTTTGAAAGAATGGTTAACTATTTTTAAACAAGTTCGTCGATAGACGTATGATCTTTATCGAGTCCTTCGGCAACTGGTAGGCTAGTTAAGTAACCTTGATAAGTGGTCACACCTTGACGCAAGCCCTCATCTTCAGAAATTGCTTGTGCGAATCCTTTTCCAGCCAAAGCTTCGATATAAGGAAGAGTGACATTGGTTAGGGCAATGGTAGAGGTGCGAGCAACCGCACCAGGGATATTGGCAACGGCATAGTGGAGAACACCGTGTTTTTCATAGACAGGTTCATCGTGCGTTGTCACACGGTCAGCTGTTTCGATAACGCCACCTTGGTCAACAGCAACGTCAACGATGACAGATCCTGGACGCATTTGTTTAACCATCTCATCTGTCACCAATTTTGGTGCTTTAGCACCAGGGATGAGAACTGCACCAATCACCACATCAGCATCTCTCACACTTGCTTCGATGTTGAAAGTATTTGACATAAGAGTTTGGATTTGGTTACCAAAGATTTCCTCTAACACTGAGAGACGTTTAGCACTGATATCAAGGATGGTTACTTGAGCACCAAGTCCAAGGGCGATGCGGGCAGCATGTGCCCCGACGACACCACCACCGATAATGGTTACTTTTCCTTTTGGAACACCTGGTACACCACCAAGTAGGACACCAGAGCCACCAGCTTGTTTGGTAAGGAAGTGAGCTCCGATTTGAACAGCCATACGACCAGCAACCTCACTCATAGGAACGAGGAGCGGTAGTTGTCCTTGATTGTCACGAACAGTTTCATAGGCAATTCCTGTTGTTTTGGCTACTAGCATAGCATCTGCTAATTCTGGAGCAGCGGCCATGTGCAAGTAGGTGAAGAGGAGAAGATCGTCGCGCAAGTATCCATATTCAGAAGCTAGTGGTTCTTTTACTTTTACGACCAACTCGGCAGCCCAGGCTTGACCAGCAGTAGGGACAATCTCAGCTCCTTGCTTTTGATAGTCAGCATCAGTAAATCCTGAACCGAGACCAGCATTTGTTTCGATGAGGACGCGATGTCCACGAGCAACTAAGTTATGGACACCAGCAGGTGTGAGGGCGACACGGTTTTCGTTATTTTTAATTTCTTTTGGAATTCCGATTAACATAGAGATAACCTACCTTTCAATTGACGGGATTGTTTTAGTTGTCACATTCCAGTTCATAAATGAAAAATGTGATGGTTTTATTGTATATGAAAACGCTTCAAAAATCAAGAAAAACTTGTCATCCAAATTTATTTATGCTAGACTAGTGAGAATCAAGATCTAATGGAGGGAAAGTATGGAATCAATATTTGTTAAATTTGCCCAGTATCCATCTATAGAAACGAAGCGTTTATTGCTCCGACCTGTAACCTTGGATGATGCAGAAGCTATGTTTGAGTATGCCTCAGACAGAGAAAATACACGCTACACTTTTCCAACAAATCAAAGCTTAGAAGAAACCAAGAACAACATCGCTCAGTTCTACTTGGCTAATCCCTTGGGACGGTGGGGAATCGAACTAAAAAGCAATGGTCAGTTTATTGGAACTATTGATTTGCACAAGATTGACCCAATTCTCAAAAAAGCAGCTATTGGTTACATTATCAATAAAAAGTATTGGAATCAAGGATTGACGACAGAAGCCAATCGAGCCGTGATTGAGCTGGCTTTTGAAAAGATTGGAATGAATAAGTTAGTTGCTTTACACGATAAGGATAATCCCGCATCTGGCAAGGTTATGGAGAAATCAGGTATGCATTTTTCCCATGAAGAACCTTATGCCAGAATGGATAATAAAGAACCAGGTCGAATTATCACAAGAGTTTATTATGTCTTGACCAAGGAAGACTATTTTGCAAATAAATAAGCAGTTGAAAAGAAATTTTTGACTGTTTTTTCTTTCTCTTACGAATAACCTAAGAGAGGAGAAAATATGGAAGCAATTATCGAGAAAATAAAAGAGTATAAAATCATTGTCATCTGTGCTTGTTTGGGTTTGGCCTTGGGCGGCTTTCTCCTGATAAAGCCATCTACACAAAAACCCGTCACAGAAACGAATTTGCAGGCTGAAGTTGCAACTGTTTCAAAGGATTCATCGTCTGAAAAAGAAGTGAAGAAGGAAGAAAAAGAAGAACCTCTGGAACAAGACCTGATCACAGTGGATGTAAAAGGTGCCGTAAAATCACCAGGGATTTATAATTTGCCAGTCGGTAGTCGGGTTCATGATGCTGTTCAGAAAGCTGGTGGATTGACAGAGGAGGCAGATAGTAAGTCGCTCAATCTCGCTCAGAAAGTTAGTGACGAGGCTCTTGTCTATGTTCCAAGCAAGGGAGAAGAAGCAACTAGTCAGCAGACTGCCTCTGGAACGCCTCCTTCGTCAAGTAAAGAAAAGAAGGTCAACCTAAATAAAGCTAGTCTGGAAGAACTCAAGCAGGTCAAGGGACTAGGTGGCAAACGAGCTCAGGATATTATTGACCATCGTGAGGCAAATGGCAAGTTCAAGTCAGTAGACGAACTCAAGAAGGTCTCTGGCATTGGCGCTAAGACCATAGAAAAGTTAAAAGACTATGTTACAGTGGATTAAGAACATCCCTATCCCCCTAATCTATCTGAGTTTTCTGTTACTTTGGCTTTACTACGCTATTTTCTCAGCGTCCTATCTTGCGTTGCTAGGTTTTGTTTTTCTACTGGTCTGCCTCTTTTTTCAATTCCCTTGGAAATCGGCTGGTAAAGTTCTAGCGATTTGTGGAGTTTTTGGATTTTGGTTTTTGTTTCAAAATTGGCAACAGATACAAGCTAGTCAAAACTTAGTCGCTTATGTTGAAAAGGTGAGAATTTTACCAGATACCATTAAGGTCAATGGAGATAGCCTGTCCTTTCGTGGCAAGTCTGATGGACGAACCTTTCAGGTTTACTATAAGCTCCAGTCTGAGGAGGAGAAAGAGCAATTTCAAGCCTTGACAGATCTTTATGAGATAGAACTAGAAGGAAAACTGTCCGAGCCAGAAGGCCAGAGGAATTTTGGTGGATTTGACTACCAGACCTATCTGAAGACTCAGGGGATTTACCAGACACTGACTATCAAGAGCATCCAGTCACTTAAACAGGTTAGCAGTTGGGATATAGGTGAAAACCTATCCAGTTTACGTCGAAAGGCTATTGTTTGGATTAAGAGCCATTTTCCCGACCCTATGCGCAACTATATGACAGGGCTTCTTTTTGGACATCTGGATACCGACTTTGAAGAGATGAATGAACTTTATTCTAGTCTTGGTATTATCCACCTCTTTGCCTTATCTGGTATGCAGGTAGGATTCTTCATGGATGGATTTAAGAAACTCCTCTTGCGATTAGGCTTGACTCAAGAAAAGTTGAAGTGGCTGACCTATCCTTTTTCCCTTATCTATGCAGGTCTGACAGGATTCTCAACTTCGGTCATTCGCAGTCTCTTGCAAAAGATACTGGCCCAACATGGCTACAAGGGCTTGGATAATTTCGCTGTGACAGTGCTCGTCCTCTTTATCATCATGCCCAATTTTTTCCTGACGGCAGGAGGTGTCTTGTCCTGTGCCTACGCCTTTATCTTGACTATGACCAGCAAAGAAGGGGAGGGGTTCAGGGCTGTTGCCAGAGAAAGTCTAGTCATTTCCTTGGGAATATTGCCCATTCTATCCTTCTATTTTGCAGAATTTCAGCCTTGGTCAATTATTTTAACATTTGTCTTTTCCTTTCTTTTTGACTTGGTTTTCTTACCACTTTTGTCTATCTTATTCATTCTGTCTTTTGTTTACCCAATCACCCAGCTTAACCTTGTCTTTGAATGGTTGGAGGGCATCATTCGCTTGATTTCGCAGATGGCAAGTAGGCCCTTGATCTTTGGGCAACCAAACGCATGGCTTTTGATTCTCCTCTTAGTTTCATTGGCCTTGGTCTATGACATGAGGAAAAACATCAAAAGACTAGCAGGATTCAGTCTCTTTATTGTGGGGCTCTTTTTCTTAACCAAACACCCGCTGGAAAATGAAATCACCATGCTGGATGTAGGACAGGGAGAAAGCATTTTTCTACGGGATATGACTGGTAAAACTATTCTCATAGATGTGGGCGGAAAGGCAGAGCCTGATAAGAAAGTTGAGGATTGGCAAGAAAAGTCGGCGACCAGCAATGCCCAGCGAACCTTGATTCCCTATCTTAAAAGTCGCGGAGTAGACAAGATTGACCAGCTGATTTTGACTAACACAGAGAAGGAGCATGTTGGAGATTTGCTGGAGGTGATCAAGGCTTTCCATGTCGGGGAGATTTTAGTATCAAAAGGAAGTTTGACACAGAAGGAATTTGTGGCAGAACTACAAGCAAGTCAAACCAAGGTACGCAGTGTGACAACAGGAGAGAATTTACCGATTTTTGGCAGTCAGTTAGAAGTATTATCTCCAAGTAAAATGGGAGATGGAAGTTATGATGATTCTCTCCTTCTTTATGGAAAACTCTTGGATAAGCACTTTCTTTTCACTGGAAACTTGAAGGAGAAGGGAGAGAAGGATCTTCTAAAGCAATACCCTAACTTAGAGGTGGATGTCTTGAAAGCTGGCCAGCATGGTGACAAGACCTCATCGAGTCCTGCTTTTCTAGAGAAACTCAAACCTCAAATCACTCTCATTTCAGTAGGTAAGAACAATCGTGCCAAACTCCCCCATCAGGAAACATTGACACGACTGGAAGCCATCAAGAGTAAGATTTACCGAACCGATCAGCAAGGAGCCATTCGCTTTAAAGGATGGAAGAGTTGGCGAATGGAAACGGTGAGATAAAATAGATAAAGTTTTTTTAAAAAATAACTTTTTATCTTGACAAGGGATAGAAAACTTGGTATCATATAAAAGTTGAGAAAAGCAGAAGTGAGAGCTTCTCGCCTTGTGACATCAAGTTGCCTGGCCCTACGGATGAAAAGTTTCTAAGAAACTCTATCATAACGTGCGGGCTTGTATCATTACGGGCCCGCTCTTGTTTTTCTCTAATAATAAAAAAGAGGTGAAAACCATAGCAAAGCAAGACTTATTCATCAATGATGAAATTCGTGTACGTGAAGTTCGCTTGATCGGTCTTGAGGGAGAACAGCTAGGCATCAAGCCACTCAGCGAAGCGCAAGCATTGGCTGATAGTGCAAATGTTGACTTAGTATTGATTCAACCCCAAGCAAAACCGCCTGTTGCTAAAATTATGGACTACGGTAAGTTCAAATTTGAGTACCAGAAGAAACAAAAAGAGCAACGCAAAAAACAAAGCGTTGTGACCGTGAAAGAAGTTCGTTTGAGCCCAGTTATCGATAAGGGTGATTTCGAAACGAAACTTCGCAATGCTCGCAAGTTCCTTGAAAAAGGGAACAAAGTTAAGGTATCCATTCGCTTTAAAGGGCGTATGATCACCCATAAAGAGATTGGTGCAAAAGTTTTAGCCGAGTTTGCTGAAGCAACACAAGATATTGCGATCATCGAACAACGAGCTAAGATGGATGGACGCCAAATGTTCATGCAGTTGGCGCCAGCAACTGACAAAAAATAATTGTCAGAAAGTTAAATAAAGGAGAAAAAATCATGCCAAAACAAAAAACACACCGCGCATCAGCTAAACGTTTCAAACGTACAGGTTCTGGTGGACTTAAACGTTTCCGTGCTTACACTTCTCACCGTTTCCACGGAAAAACTAAGAAACAACGTCGTCATCTTCGTAAAGCGTCTATGGTGCATTCAGGAGATTTCAAACGTATCAAAGCAATGCTTACTCGCTTGAAATAATAGCCTAACAGTAAGTAAACAATTCTAGGAAATATTTGGAGGAAATAAAACATGGCACGTGTTAAAGGTGGCGTTGTATCACGCAAACGTCGTAAACGTATTCTTAAATTAGCAAAAGGTTACTATGGAGCTAAACACATCTTGTTCCGTACTGCAAAAGAACAAGTAATGAACTCTTACTACTATGCATACCGTGACCGTCGTCAGAAAAAACGTGACTTCCGCAAATTGTGGATCACTCGTATCAACGCGGCAGCTCGTATGAACGGACTTTCATACTCACAATTGATGCATGGTTTGAAATTGGCTGAGATCGAAGTAAACCGTAAAATGCTTGCTGACTTGGCTGTTAACGATGCAGCAGCTTTCACAGCTCTTGCAGATGCAGCGAAAGCAAAACTTGGTAAATAATTATTCATAAGACTGGTGCAAGTTTGTCCCAGTCTTTTTTTCTTACTGGCTTTATGCTATAATGAAAATAATCGTAACCAATATGAGGAGAAATGGAGGATACAAAGGTGATACACAATCGACTAGCTTGGGATGAGTATTTTGCAGCACAGGCTTTATTGATTTCGAATCGGGTAACCTGTAATTGTGCTAATGTGGGGACTGTTCTTGTTAAGGATAACAAGGTCATCGCAACCGGGTATAATGGATCCGTTTCTGGGACAGATCATTGTTTAGAGGATGGTTGCCTCATGGTCGAGGGACATTGTGTCCGGACGATTCATGCGGAAGTAAATGCTATTTTACAGGGAGCTGAAAGAGTGATTCCCAAATGCTTCACATCTTATGTGACGCATTTTCCCTGTCTTAATTATACCAAGCAGTTACTCCAAGTTGGCTGTAAACGAGTCGTTTACAGCCATCAGTATCAAATCGATGAATATGCTGAATATCTTTATCGAGAAAAAGAAGTAGAACTGGATCATCTGCCGATTGAAGAAGTCAAAAAGGCTATTGCAGAGGCTGATTTTATTTAAGGAAATTTCCATTCTATTTCAAGAATATCATGAATGAAACACATGAATATCGTAGAAATAGTAGTAAAATTTTGTATAATTGAGTTAGAGAGACCATGAAAAATAAGATAAAGGTTGGGTGAGAGTTATGACATATCAACAAAATAATCCTGAAGTAGATAAAGAAAAAGAGGCATTTGTTTCAGATGAAAGTCTTTTTCCGAACGATGAAATGAAGTCAGAAAAGAGAGTCGGAAATTCTGTAATCCTTTCTATTGCTTTGTTCTTAGCTATTGCTTATATAGTTTTAATTTTATTTTTTCTCTTTTCAATGGGAGCGTGGGCTGGTGGCTTTTTGTACTTTTTGGGAATCCATATTATTAGCTTTGTGATAGCAACCATCCTGCTTTGGAATGGAATGGTGAATAGCAATAAAGCAACTCTTTATATCGCAGCAGCTATTTATATTTTTTCACTTATTACTGTGGGTGATCCGAATTGGGTGATTAATCATATACCACCGCTTGTGGAAGCGATACTGGTATTTATTGGAACTATATTATTTAAAAATGGAGAGTTATGATAGTAGGTATTGATTTAGGAACGACTAATTCTTTAGTAGGGGTATATCAAGATGGCCAGGTCAAGCTGATTCCCAATGCTTTTGGTGAGTATTTGACTCCATCTGTTGTGGCTTTAGATGACAATGATGAGATTATAGTTGGAAAAATTGCCAAGGAACGCTTGGTGACCCACCCAGATAAGACGGTTTCTCAGTTCAAGCGTTTTATGGGAACTAAGCATGAGTTAACGTTAGGAAATCGAGCATATAAGGCTGAAGAATTAAGCTCTTTTATCATTCGAAAGTTGGTAGACGATGCAGAGACTTATCTTGGAGAAAAGGTTGAGGAAGTGATTGTCAGTGTACCAGCTTATTTCAACGATGCTCAACGCTATGCGACCAAACTAGCAGGGAAATTTGCTGGAGTTCAGATTGATCGGATTATCAATGAACCTTCCGCAGCGGCTCTTGCTAAAAGATCTATGGTAAACCAGGAAGATCAATCTTTTATTGTAGTCGATTTTGGTGGTGGAACTCTAGACATTTCAGTTGTGGAGCTTTTTGATAATATCGTTGAAATCGTGTCAATCGCAGGGGACAATCGCTTGGGGGGAGAAGACTTTACTGCGGCTATTGCAGAGGAATTTTTAGCCTCCAATCAATTAACTAAAGATACTATTTCCCGTGAATTTTATAGCAAAATTCTGGTACAGGCTGAAAAGACAAAGCTGGAACTCAATGATAAAGAAGAAGTGAAGATGACAGTGATGGACCAAGAGCAGGAATACTTTTTAGACTTGAGCTACCAGCGCTTTTATGAGATTTGTCAACCTCTGTTGGCTCGTGTTAAGGCTGTTTTGGACCGTGCCTTGATGGATGCACGCTATAGCTATGTGTCTTCTGATAATTTTGTTCTTGTTGGTGGGACTTCGAAACTCCGCTTGGTTCAGGACTTTTTATCCTACTGTATCAATCAAATGGTGCAAGTTTCGGATGATCCCGATCGGATGATTGCGAGAGGTTGCGCCATTTTAGCAGGAATCAAAGAACGTCAGGGTGAGATACGAGATTTGTTGCTGTCTGATATTTGTCCTTTTACTCTGGGGATTGAGATTGTTGGAGACCGTTTTTCGCCGATAATTGAGCGAAATTCTACCCTCCCTGCCTCACGTATTGAGCATTACTATACAGCTGAATTGGGACAGAGTCAAGTCAAGATAAAGGTCTATCAAGGTGAGATGATGAAGGCATCGCAAAACTTGTTCCTAGGAGAATTAGAAGTCCCCGTGCCTGTGAATACTCGCGAAAATGAAAGTTTCACAGTTCGTTTCACCTATGATTTAAATGGAATCTTGGATGTAGAAGTCAAAATTGATTCCACACAGGAAGTCTTTAGTCATGTTATTCTCCAAGATAGCATTACCCTGACAGAAAAGGAAATCAAGGTTAAGCAAGCAGAGTTGTCTCGTTATAAGATCAATGCTCAAGAAACAGAGGTTTATCGTTTCTTGATTGAAAAAGCGAATCGTGTGTACAGTATGCTCTTGGGGAGAAGAAGAGATGAGCTAATGGCTGAAACTAGACGATTTGAAGAAGAGGTCAGTCAAGCATCTGTTTATCATTTGCCAAAACTCTATCAATCATTTTCAAACTATTTAGACTTCCTAGAGCGAGGACTGTAAAAGAGGAGACCTTATGAATATATGGGAAACTTTAGGGATAGAGCCAACGACTGACGTCAAGCTTATTAGAAGGCGTTATGCTGAACTGGTTCGGCTCTATCACCCAGAAGACCAACCAGAAATTTACCAAGAAATTGTTGAAGCGTACCAAAAAGCCTTGACTTATGCGAGGTCTAGAAACACAAGACCAGAAAATAGTCTAAGAAAAGCGAGTGACTCTCAAGAAGCTGCTGAACTTGAAGAAGAGGCGAATGAAAAGCCTAACTCTAGTCTCAATTTTGAAAACTTGACTGAAGAAACGAAGACTGAGAACGAAGAGTCTGAAAGGTCTAGTCTTGATTTCAGTGATTATCAGCAACCAACTGATAAGACCAGCGATTCCTTTAACTTTGAAACCTTTAAAGCAGAAGAGGATAAGCAGAAGTCCACCCTTGACTTTAGTGACTATGACGAGGAAGTTCAGCTAAATGGAGATTCTGAAGAAAGAGCTGCGAGTCCCCTCAACTTTGAAACGTTTAAAGCAGAAGAGGATGAGCCAAAGTCTACCCATAATTTCACTAACTATGATGAGGAAACTAGGTTAAACGGTAACTCTGAAGAGAGTGCTAAGAGTACTCTCAACTTTGAAACCTTTAAAGCAGAAGAGGATGAGCCAAAGTTTACCCATAATTTTACTGACTATGATGAGGAAATTAGGTTAAACGGTAACTCTGAAGAGAGCGCTAAGACTACTCTCAACTTTGAAACTCTTGGTGATGATGAGGGCAAAAGGCAAGAAGAAACAACCAAGTCCACCCTTGACTTTAGCGGTTATAATGAAGCAACCTATCTAATCCGAAATGCGATTGAAAGCATTGTTGGAAATGACGGTTATAACCAAGAGGAACAAGAGCATCTGTGGCGTCAGTTCTTTCATCAGTATCAATATGATATGGACATTGTTCAATCCGTTTTAGAGGAAATGGATGTTTATATTTTTAACAAACCGGAGCAATTCTCTATCCTCATTCCCTTGCTGGAAGATTATATACCTGACTTTAAGTACTGGGGCTATTACTATAAACTGAAACACTGGAAGGTCAAAAGAGCTATAGCAGAAGAGGAAGGCAGTTCGCTTGAAAGCGCACATGAAGCCACTGAAGAATTCTATTATTCTTATCAACTTTGCCAAGAAATTCTCCAGGATTTTAACAAAGCAAATCAATTAAGCTCTTGGATAGAGTTTTTCAAGCACCCCTATCTGGGCTTTATGGTCTTGGATCAAGTAAATCAAAATCGTCAGATAATCAAGAGCGTGCCCGTTTTAACCTATATTCTTGAAAAAAACCGACAAGTCATATTTGAAGAGGATTATCCACTCTTGAATGACTTGGCTGATTACTTAGACGAAGTAAAAGGGGAGCTGGGAGAAAACGTTGACTTTAGTTACTACTCTCTAGATAATCCAGATGAAGTTGAGGCAACCTTTTATGAGTTGCTCCATGCTCAGTATGAAGACGAGTACAAACTGTTACGTGATTGGCAATATCTTTTTGAAACAGTTAAAGATCACACGCTCTTACTTTATTTGTTAGAAAAAGTGGACGTCTATCCTTTAACCAATGCGAAAGTGTTAGCTCTCGTTCTCCAATTTGTAGAGCGTTACAGTGATGAGGAATCAAATCCTTACCTGAAAAAACTCCATTTCTGGAAGAGTATCCATTCTTATCCTTCAGTGGTAGAGGAGTATGCACTTAACAAAAAAGAAAATTTTGATTACTGGTACAATGAAGGTTATCTTTATATAGATAAACTCACTAAGAACGATGAAGATATCAATGATTGGGAAAAGTGGAGAAGCTACTTTAAAGGAAGACCACGCATTCTAACGATTTTGCTTCAACAAATCTATAAGGAGTACCATCGGTTTACAGATGGCAAGCTCTTGAGATATGTTTTGGCTCCTTTTCCTACTTCTAAAATGGCTCCCCAAATGATGACGGAGGAGACAGACCAGAAACTAGAAGAGATGACAGTTTATGCTTATGAACTTAGTCATCCAAAGGCCAAGCTCTCTTATTTGGATTGGAAAAAAAGACAGGTCTTTAAAAATAAGTTTCTTCAGATTTTCTTTGGCCTCTTTACGATTGTAAGTTTGCTACTTAGTGTTCTAGAGCGACCGGGTTATAATTCATGGGTTCATGCGGGTA
This sequence comes from Streptococcus oralis, assembly GCF_006175905.1. Classification (GTDB taxonomy): domain Bacteria; phylum Bacillota; class Bacilli; order Lactobacillales; family Streptococcaceae; genus Streptococcus; species Streptococcus oralis_BG. Next base: position 211,606 of record NZ_SSNB01000002.1, on the reverse strand, counting down.
TGTTTTCTCTCTTTTACGTCTATATGCTAAAATTAAGGAAAACACCGATTGAGGAAGGAGTGACTGCTAGGGGGGGAAAACGGAAATTCTACTACAGCCCCCATCCATGGTTCCTACTAATCTTGCTATTGACCCTCGTCATTCCATCCTTACCGTTTGGTCTCATTGGTGCCCTTATGTTTATTACATTTTTCAGCTTCATCGATGGTTTCCAAGTGAGTCAGGGGCTGAAGTGGGATTATTCTTTGGATAAGCTGATTCCTATCGGTATCTTTCTTTCTGCTGGTTTTCTTTCTGCTTTGGTAAATCGAAGCCAGACTATTTCAGGAGTTGCAATGATGTACTTCCATATTTTTGCAATCCTTGTAATTTGCTTATCTTTTACAAGATTTAGTCCTGGATTTCCACCATCTCTGAAGAAAATTTTCATACCAGCAATCTTGGGAATCTTACTCTTTCAAACGTTGCCCTACATTCACAGCCGTTTAGACATCTTTGATCCAACTATTCTACGAAATGAAACACTGGCTATAACTGTTATCCTCTTGTTAAATGGAGTTGCCTTGTCTTATTTTACAAAGGATCAAGGCTTCATGATTGGTGTGAAGAAGGTCTTTATGATTTATGGATTGCAGATCTTTATTTTCCTAAGAAGACTGTTCCGAATCCTATTCGCACCAAATTCAGTTTTCGGTAATGACTATTATTACAAAGACTTACTAATCATGAACAGCGAATTTACTTTCTACTTCCTCGAAGGACTTTTTATCCTTATCATACTTTTCCTTATTGGCAATATACGCAAGGAAAATCGTAAAAGTGCTTCTTAGAATGAAAGCGTAGAGAAGAGGACTCTAGTTCAAGTTTCTAGTAAATTTTCCTGAATAAAGGTATAATAGAACTATTAAAATGAAAGAGGTAATGAAAATGGCTTCAAAAATGCTACACACTTGCTTGCGAGTAGAAAACCTTGAAAAATCAATCGCTTTTTATCAAGATGCTTTTGGTTTTAAAGAATTGCGTCGCAGAGATTTTCCAGATCATGCTTTCACCATTGTCTATCTAGGACTTGAGGGGGATGACTACGAGTTGGAGTTAACCTATAATTATGATCACGGTCCTTATGTGGTAGGAGATGGCTTCGCCCATATCGCCCTCAGTACACCTGACCTTGAGGCCCTACATCAAGAACATAGCGCTAAAGGCTATGAGGTGACAGCCCCTAATGGACTTCCAGGAACTCAACCAAACTATTACTTTGTCAAAGATCCTGATGGCTACAAGGTCGAAGTCATTCGTGAAAAATAATCCAGTAAGGTCAAGTAGAATGTTCGTTTTCTACTTGACTTTTTTTCTTTGAAAGAGTATACTAATACAAATTTAACCTTTAAGGGGAGTCCAGAGAGACTCACAAGGTGTCAGATAAAAGGGATAGGGGACTCTGTGGAGACTTTTTAAGTGTGCGCATGAGTTCTAGCCTAACCCAACTGAGGCCTTGCATTAGCAAGGTCTTTTCTTTATCTGGTCCCCTTAAAATTTAAGGAGGAAAATCATGAATCCCACATGTAAGAAGCGTTTAGGTGCCATTCGTTTAGAAACCATGAAGGTGGTTGCACAGGAGGAAATTGCGCCAGCAATCTTTGAATTAGTCCTAGAAGGAGAAATGGTTGAAGTCATGCGAGCAGGCCAATTTCTTCATCTGCGTGTGCCTGATGATGCCCATCTCTTACGCCGTCCTATTTCAATTTCGTCTATCGATAAGGCAAACAAGCAGTGTCATCTCATTTATCGGATTGAGGGGGCTGGGACCGCTATTTTTTCAACATTAAGTCAGGGTGATATTCTTGATGTGATGGGACCTCAGGGGAATGGTTTTGACTTGTCTGATCTGGACGACCAGAGCCAAGTTCTCCTCGTTGGTGGGGGGATTGGTGTTCCGCCCTTGCTTGAGGTCGCCAAGGAATTGCATGCGCGTGGGGTGAAAGTAGTGACAGTTCTCGGTTTTGCTAACAAGGATGCTGTTATTCTAGAAAAGGAATTGGCCCAATATGGTCGGGTCTTTGTAACAACAGATGATGGTTCATATGGCATCAAGGGAAATGTATCTGTTGTCATCAATGATTTAGACAGTCAATTTGATGCTGTTTACTCATGTGGGGCTCCGGGAATGATGAAGTACATTAATCAAGCCTTTTATGACCACCCAAGAGCCTATCTATCTCTGGAATCCCGTATGGCTTGTGGGATGGGGGCTTGCTATGCCTGCGTCCTAAAAGTTCCAGATAGTGAGACTGTCAGTCAACGTGTCTGTGAAGATGGCCCTGTTTTTCGCACAGGAACAGTTGTATTATAAGGAGAAAGTCATGACTACAAATCGTTTACAAGTTTCTCTCCCTGGTTTGGATTTGAAAAATCCGATTATTCCAGCATCAGGCTGTTTTGGTTTTGGCCAGGAGTATGCCAAGTACTATGATTTAGACCTTTTAGGCTCCATTATGATCAAGGCGACGACACTAGAACCCCGTTTTGGAAATCCAACTCCCAGGGTGGCAGAAACACCTGCCGGTATGCTCAATGCAATCGGTCTGCAAAATCCTGGTTTAGAAGCTGTTTTAGCTGAGAAGTTGCCTTGGCTGGAAAGAGAGTATCCTACGCTTCCCATCATCGCAAATGTTGCAGGCTTTTCAAAACAAGAGTACGCTGCCGTTTCTCGAGGAATTTCTAAGGCTGCAAATGTAAAAGCTATCGAGCTCAATATCTCTTGTCCTAATGTGGATCACGGCAATCACGGACTTTTGATTGGGCAAGATCCGGATCTAGCTTATGAAGTGGTAAAAGCAGCTGTGGAAGCCTCTGATGTACCAGTTTATGTTAAGTTAACCCCTAGTGTAACAGATGTTGTAACCATTGCTAAAGCCGCAGAAGATGCAGGAGCAAGTGGGTTAACCATGATCAATACCCTTGTCGGTATGCGCTTTGACCTCAAAACTAGAAAACCAATCCTAGCCAATGGTACAGGTGGAATGTCAGGCCCAGCAGTTTTTCCGGTCGCCCTCAAACTCATTCGTCAAGTCGCCCAAACCACAGACCTCCCCATCATTGGAATGGGGGGAGTGGATTCTGCTGAAGCTGCGCTAGAAATGTATCTGGCTGGTGCCTCTGCCATCGGAGTTGGAACAGCCAACTTTACCAATCCTTATGCCTGTCCTGATATCATCGAACATCTACCAAAAGTCATGGATAAATATGGCATTAGCAGTTTGGAAGATCTCCGTCAGGAAGTCAAAGGCAGTCTGAGATAAGCTAGGTCTTCCTTATCGTCAACAAGACATAGAATCTTCATCAATTTGTAATATTTCCGTCTATTAACTATGTTACAATAGGGTTTAGAAAACGTTATTGGAGCATTTAAATGAAACGATGGAAAGTGGCCCTAGTAAGTGCTAGCTTATTGGGGTGTTTTTTTACTGTAGTGGAGACAGCAAAAGCCGAAGAAGGTACTTGGCAAGGAAAGACATATCTCAAAGCAGACGGGAAACCAGCAACCAAGCAATGGCTTTTTGACCAAACGCATCAGAAGTGGTTTTATCTTAAAGAAGATGGTCAACGTGCAGAAAACGGTTGGTTGACAGTTGGTGATAAGGATTACTATTTTAATGAAGCTGGAAAATTAGCTACGAAAACGTGGGTTGGCCAGTACTATGTGACTGAAAGTGGTGCTAAAGCCAAGGAACAGTGGGTATTTAATCAGGAACAAGAATCATGGTATTATCTCAAGTCTGATGGTCAGAAAGCTCAAAATGAGTGGATTCAACAAGGTCAGGAAAAATATTACCTTAAAGAAGATGGGAAAATGGCCAAAGATGAGTGGATCACTCAAGGTGAAGACCAGTACTATGTCAATTCTCAAGGGAAAATCTTAAAAAATACCTGGCTTGGCTCTCACTACCTATCTGATAAAGGAAATAAGGTAAAACAGGCTTGGATCTATGATGCTAATTATAGCAGTTGGTTCTACCTGAAAGCGGATGGCAACTACGCAGAAAACGGTTGGCAAACAGTTAAAGGGAAAGATTATTACTTCAAACAGGGTGGTTATCTGGCTACAAATACCTGGCTTGGAAAATCTTATGTAACTTCAAGTGGCCATAAGGCGAAAACAAGCTGGATTTTTGATAAAAATTACGAATCATGGTTCTATCTCAATGCCGAAGGCGACTATGTAGAAAAAGGCTGGCAAACAATTGATGGAAAAGATTACCATTTCAAATCAGGTGGCTATCTTTCTACAGAAAGTTGGATTGACCGCTTCTATGTTGCTAAGAGTGGTGCCAAACTAAAATCAGAGTGGTTTTTTGATAAGAATTACCAGTCTTGGTTCTACCTGAAAGAGGACGGAACCTATGCTGAAAAAGGTTGGAAAACCATTAAAGGCAAGGATTACCATTTCAAATCAGGCGGCTACCTTTCTACAGAAACTTGGATTGACCGCAGTTATGTGACGACCAGCGGAGCAAAAGCAGGAAAGGGCTGGCTCTTTGATAAGAAATATAACTCTTGGTTCTATATTAAGGCTGATGGAAATTACGCCAATAAAGAATGGCTCTGGGATAATGGCTACTATTATCTAAAATCAGGCGGCTACATGGCCACAAGTGAGTGGGTTTGGTACAAGAATAATTGGTTCTACCTCAAGTCGAATGGGAAGATGGCAGAAAAAGAGCTGATTTATGATTCAGTTAACCAAGCTTGGTACTATCTCAAATCAGGTGGCTATATGGCACAAAATGAAACTGTAGATGGTCATACCTTGGATGCCTCAGGTAAATGGCATGTTGCGGATAAAACCAAGTATTATAAGGTAAAACCTATCACAGCTTATGTCTATAGTGCATCTGGAGAAATTTTGAGTTACATTAACCAAGGAAGCATCGTTTCACTGGACAGCTCGACCCGTAAAGGAGGCAGACTTGCAGTTTCGATTTCTGGCTTGTCTGGCTATATGAATCAAAGTGATTTGACAGCAGTAGATGAAGGAAGCGAGTTTATCCCACATTATACTAGTGATGGGAAATTCCTCTACCATGAACTCTCTCCTTATACGAGTATCAAAGTAGCTCCACACACTTCTGCTATGGTTATTGGTAAGAAGTACTACTCAACTGACGGGGAGCATTTTGATGGCTTTACCATTAAAAATCCTTTCCTCTATAAAAACTTGAGAGAACCAAGTAATTATAGTGCAGCTGAGTTGGATAAACTGTATTCGATGATGAACTTGCAGGATAGTCCTCTCGCAGGTAAAGGAGCGACTTTCAAAGAAGCTGAGGAACGCTACGGTGTCAATGCCCTTTACTTGATGGCACATAGTGCCCTTGAAAGTGCTTGGGGACGCAGTCAAATTGCCAGAGATAAGAACAACTTCTTTGGTATTGCCGCTTATGATACGAGCCCATATCTCTCAGCCAAGAGCTTTGATAATGTGGATAAAGGAATCCTTGGAGCGGCCAAGTGGATTCGTGAGAACTACATCGACTATGGCAGAGACCACCTTGGAAATAAAGCAACTGGAATGAATGTTCGCTATGCTTCCGATCCATACTGGGGTGAGAAGATAGCTAGCATCATGATGACCATCAATAGTAGACTTGGTGGAAGAGACTAAAAGATAAGCAACGGTAACTACTGAAAAAGTGGTTATCGTTTTTGTTTTGGACACCGTGAGAAAAATAGTATAATAACAGCTTCTTTATTCTTGAATAATTAGCAAAATGATAGTAAAATGTAGAAGCAAGCATTAGTATAGTTATTATACAAAACAAAGGAGTCTATTATGAAAAAGTTGCTATCCCTTTCACTTGCTTTACTTTCAGTAACAACACTTGTTGCTTGTTCTGGTCATAAGGTAGAACAAGCAGTTCCAGAAGAAAAAGTCGAACAGAAGCAAGCTAAGTTCGATGAAAAGTTGTTTAAAGAAGCTGGACTCTTGCCTTTTAAAAATGAGAAACAACTAGAACTTGGAGAGTTGGATTCCAAATCACGCGCGACGGGTGCTCATATTCAACTCAAGGATAGCGACGAGCCAACTGAAAAGAGAGAGCCTAAGATAAGTTATAACCCGGTTGGTTGGCACAACTATAATTTTTATTATGGAGATGGCTCTAAAAAGGCTTGGTTGATGAATCGTGGTCATTTGATTGGGTACCAGTTTAGCGGATTAAACGATGAAAAGAAAAACTTGGTTCCGATGACTAACTGGCTCAATGCTGGAACATATTATGGAACAGATAATACTAATCAAGAAAGCATGCTTTATTATGAAAATCGGTTGGACTCTTGGTTGGCCAATCACCCAAACTACTATCTTGACTACAAGGTGACCCCGATTTATCAAAAGGACGAATTGATTCCAAGACAGATTGAGTTGCAGTATGTGGGAATTGATGAAAACGGCAAACTCTTGGAGATCAAGCTGGGTGGTAGTAAGGAAAAGGTTGATCAGTATTCTGTGACGCATGTTATTCTAGACAATGTTTCAGCTAATGCGGAAATCAATTATTTGGATGGTACTGCTAAAAATACAGTTGAAAACGGAGAAGAAAAAGCTAAGAAAGAAGCTGAAGAAAAGGCTAAGAAGGAAGCTGAGGAAAAAGCCAAGAAAGAGGTTGAGGAAAAAGAAGCAGCTGAAAAGAAAGCGAAAGAGGAAGAAGAAGAAAAAGTACGTCAGGCTGCACAAGAAAAGGAAGAAAGTCAGGAATCAAACTCGCAATCAACAAATTCAGGCGGCTACTTTAGGGATAGAAACGGAAGATGGCACAGACCAAATGGTAAATTTGCTTCCAAGAAAGAAATTAGAGAAGCGGGATTGCAGTGGTAGGAAGAATTTAGTAGATATACAGTCAAAAAGCCGTTTTAAAGCGGTTTTTTTGTTATAATGAAGGGAAGAACGGTAGAAATTAAAGGAGAAAAATTTGATGAGATACATAACTCTTGGTCAAGCTGACAAAGAATTATCAGAAATTGTTCTCGGATTGATGAGAATAGAAGATAAGTCTGTAAAAGAAGTTGAAGAGCTTGTGGAAACAGCACTTTCTGTTGGAATCAATGCCTTCGACTTGGCTGATATATATGGTCGTGGTCGTTGTGAAGAACTGTTAGGTCTTGTCCTAAAAAATCGTCCAGATTTAAGAGAAGAGATGTGGATTCAGTCAAAATGTGGAATTCGCATTGATGAATTTACCTATTTTGATTTTTCAAAAGACTATATTTTAGAATCAGTAGATGGTATTTTGCAAAGATTGAAGATTGATCATCTAGATAGCTTGCTTCTTCATCGACCAGATGCTCTGATGGAAGCTGACCAAGTAGCAGAAGCCTTTGATCTCCTTTATAAACAAGGTAAGGTTCGAGATTTTGGAGTTTCTAATCAAAATCCTATGATGATGGAGTTGCTTAAAAAAGATGTCAAGCAGCCGTTAGCTGTTAATCAGCTACAATTGAGTGCGGCTTTTACTCCAGGATTCGAATCTGGTTTTCATGTCAATATGGAAGATAGTCAAGCAACTATGCGAGATGGAAGCATTTTTGAATATTGCAAATTACACGATGTGGTCATTCAAGCATGGTCTGTCTTACAATTCGGGTATTTTAAAGGGAATTTTGTTGGAAATGAGAAATTTCAAGCTTTGAATCAAGTGCTTGATCGTTTAGCTTTTAAATATGGAGTAACTCCTTCAACTATTGCCATTTCTTGGATATTGCGTTATCCAGCTAAAATGCAGGCAGTCGTAGGTACAACAAATCCAAAGCATTTGAGAGAAGTTAGCCAAGCGGCAAACTTTAGCTTAACAAGAAAAGAATGGTATGAAATTTATCTTGCTGCAGGGAATGATTTGCCCTAGGTAGAAGCAGATTTGAATAAATCACAGTCAAAAAACCGTTGGAAAACGGTTTTTTGTTATAATTAAATGAAGAATGTAGCATTAAAGGAGAGCATCATGACATTTGAAGAAATCTTGCCTGGATTAAAGGCTAAGAAAAAATATGTACGAACTGGTTGGGGAGGGGCTGAAAACTATGTGCAGCTTTTTGACACTATCGAGCAAAACGGGGTTGCACTTGAAGTGACGCCTTATTTCCTCATCAACGTGTCAGGAGAAGGGGAAGGTTTTTCCATGTGGAGTCCGACACCTTGTGATGTTTTGGCGACGGATTGGGTAGAAGTGCATGACTAGACGTGTATTGATTACGGGAGTAAGTTCAGGGATCGGTCTGGCTCAAGCTCGCCTCTTTTTAGAGAAGGGGTATCAAGTATATGGAGTTGACCAAGGTGAAAATCCATTCTTGGAGGGTGATTTTCACTTTTTACAGAGAGATTTGATCTTGGACTTGGAGCCTATTTTTGACTGGTGCCCTTATGTGGATGTTTTGTGTAATACTGCGGGAGTATTGGATGATTACAAACCCCTTTTGGAACAATCAGCGCAGGAAATCCAAGAGATTTTTGAAATTAACTATATGACTCCTGTTGAGTTGACTCGGTATTATTTGACACAAATGTTGGAAAATAAAAAAGGAATTATTATCAATATGTGTTCCATTGCCTCAAGTCTAGCTGGTGGTGGTGGTCACGCCTATACTTCCTCTAAGCATGCCCTGGCTGGATTTACCAAGCAGTTGGCTTTAGACTATGCTGAAGCTGGGATTCAGGTCTTTGGTATTGCTCCAGGTGCAGTCAAGACTGGAATGACTGCAGCTGACTTTGAGCCAGGTGGATTGGCAGATTGGGTGGCTAGCGAGACACCCATCAAACGCTGGATTGAGCCAAGTGAAATTGCAGAAGTCAGCATATTCCTAGCTAGCGGTCACGTATCCGCCATGCAAGGACAAATCCTGACAGTGGATGGTGGCTGGTCTTTGAAGTAGGAGGAGTAGGATGGAAATCAAACATCATTTTGGTGTATACGGAGTCTGTCTTCAAGAAGGTAGACTTCTCTGCATTGAAAAAACGAGAGGCCCTTATCAACATCGTTATGATTTACCTGGTGGGAGTCAGGAACTAGGTGAGGGGTTGACAGAAACTCTCAAGAGGGAAGTTATGGAAGAGACGGGGTATACGCTTAGCGATTATTCAAACCCTAGAATCTATGATGTGCTAGTTCAAGAAAATGGGCAAAACTTTGCCGTACATCATATCATGGCCTTTTATGATATTGAGATTAACGAGGAGGAACCTCAAGTTACGATTTCTGAAGCTGTTTCTGATGGTGCTAATGACTCACATGGATATATTTGGAAGGATATTCAAGAAATCACAGAAGAAAACGCATCGCCATTAGTCTTGAAGGTTAAGTCTGAATTATTAGGATTTCCAGAACTGGACAAGACCTTGTATATGAATTGGAAGGTGAATGATGAGAAACCAACTTGCCCTTAGTGGCGAACGAATTGTTGAAAAAGTTTACCCTCAATTATTACATCATGTTGGTATGATTCGTGGAGAATACTTACTGAGAGAGCTTAATCAAAACATCCTATTAGCAAGTTGTCAGCAATTTATAAAAGAAGTAAGTAAAAAATTACAAAGGAGCAACCCATGACACCGCAAGAAATGTGGAATGCCTATAAGCGAATCAACCCCTTTATCGGTGATGAGATAGACGCCTGGGCTTTTGGAGTGGAAGCTGATCTCTTGGCAGATTTGGTTTTAAAAGGTGAAAAGACGGCAACTGCATCAGCCTATGATCTTTATGCAGTCGATAACGAACCCCTTCCGCGAGAAGGGACCTTCGATGTCATTTTAGACAGTCAAAATCAGGCTGTCTGCATTGTCGAAATTACAAAGGTTTCTGTCGAATCCTTTAATCAAGTTTCTGCTGAACATGCCTTTAAGGAAGGGGAAGGTGACAAATCCCTCGCCTATTGGCGTCAGGTTCATGAGGACTGTTTCGCCGAGTGGCTGAGAGAGGCAGGACTAACTTTTACACCTGACAGCAAAGTTGTATTAGAAGAATTTCGTAAAGTCTACCCTCTATAGAACGCTAGGAGGAAGAAAGTTTTGGAAATCACCGTCCAATCCTTTTTTCTTAAGCAAAACATGATATAATAAGTTTGTTTGAATAAGAGTAAAACTCTTAAACTTAGAATAGGAGAAAACTATGCAAGCAGTTGAACATTTTATTACGCAATTTGTTCCTGAACATTATGATTTATTCTTAGACTTGAGTCGTGAGACCAAGACCTTTTCTGGGAAGGTGACCATCACTGGTCAAGCCAAGAGTGACCGTATTTCCCTTCACCAAAAGGACTTGGAAATTGCTTCTGTAGAAGTTGCGGGTCAAACTCGTCCATTTACAGTTGACCATGACAATGAAGCCCTTCATATCGAGCTGGCTGAGCCAGGTCAAGCTGAATTGGTTGTCGCATTTTCAGGAAAAATCACAGACAACATGACAGGGATTTACCCTTCGTACTATACAGTGGATGGTGTCAAGAAGGAAGTCTTGTCTACACAGTTTGAAAGCCACTTTGCGCGTGAAGCCTTCCCATGTGTAGATGAGCCAGAAGCCAAAGCAACCTTTGATCTCGCTCTTCGCTTTGACCAAGCAGCAGGTGAGTTGGCCTTGTCAAACATGCCTGAGATTGATGTGGATAACCGCAAGGAAACAGGTATCTGGAAGTTTGCGACAACACCTCGCATGTCATCTTACTTGTTGGCTTTTGTTGCTGGTGACTTGCAAGGGGTGACTGCTAAAACCAAGAATGGTACCCTCGTAGGTGTCTATTCAACCAAAGCTCACCCATTATCTAATCTTGATTTCTCATTGGACATCGCCGTTCGCTCAATCGAGTTTTACGAAGATTACTACGGAGTCAAGTACCCAATCCCTCAATCTCTTCATATCGCTCTTCCTGACTTCTCAGCAGGTGCAATGGAAAACTGGGGTCTGGTGACCTACCGTGAAGTTTACTTGGTTGTGGATGAGAACTCAACCTTTGCTAGCCGTCAACAAGTTGCCCTTGTCATCGCCCACGAGCTTGCTCACCAATGGTTTGGAAACCTCGTGACTATGAAATGGTGGGATGACCTTTGGCTTAATGAAAGCTTCGCCAACATGATGGAATACGTCTGTGTCGACGCCATCGAGCCAAGTTGGAATATCTTTGAAGACTTCCAAACAGGTGGTGTGCCGGGAGCACTTAAACGTGATGCGACTGATGGCGTTCAGTCTGTCCACGTCGAAGTTAAACACCCAGACGAAATCAATACCCTCTTTGACGGAGCTATCGTCTATGCCAAAGGAAGCCGTCTCATGCACATGCTTCGTCGTTGGCTAGGTGATGCTGATTTTGCTAAAGGTTTGCATGCTTACTTTGAAAAGCACCAATATGGAAATACCATTGGTCGTGACTTATGGAATGCCCTTGGACAAGCATCAGGGCGTGATGTCGCAGCCTTCATGGATTCTTGGTTGGAACAACCTGGTTATCCAGTTCTCACTGTCAAAGTTGAAAATGATGTCTTAAAGATTTCACAAAAACAATTCTTCATCGGTGAGCACGAAGACAAGAACCGTCTCTGGGTTGTACCACTGAATAGCAACTGGAAAGGCTTGCCAGATACACTCGAAACTGAAAGTATCGAAATCTCTGGCTACGCCGCTCTTCTTGCTGAAAATGAAGGAGCTCTTCGTCTCAACACTGAAAATACAGCCCACTACATTACCGACTATCAAGGAGACTTGTTAGAAGCTGTTCTTGCTGAGCTAGAGACACTTGATAACACAAGCAAACTGCAAATTGTTCAAGAACGTCGTTTGTTGGCTGAGGCAGGTCATATTTCTTATGCTGATTTGCTCCCAGTCCTTGATAAACTAGCTAAGGAAGAGTCTTACTTGGTAGTTTCAGCTGTATCTCAAGTGATTGCTGCCCTTGAGCGCTTTATCGATGAAGGAACAGCAACTGAGAAAGCCTTTAATACACTCGTTGCTAAATTGGCTCGTCACAACTATGACCGTCTTGGTTTTGAAGCCAAAGATGGAGAATCAGATGAGGATGAATTGGTTCGTCAGTTGGCTGTTTCTATGATGATTCGTTCCAATGATGCAGAAGCTAGTCAAGTTGCTAGCCAAATCTTTGCAGCTCACAAGGAAAATCTTGCAGGACTTCCAGCAGCAATCCGTGCTCAAGTTCTCATCAATGAAATGAAAGACCATGAGACCAAGGATTTGGTCGCAACTTATCTGGACCTATATACTCATGCGACGGATGCGGTCTTTAAACGCCAGTTGGCAGGAGCTCTTGCATATAGTACAGATGCCGACAATATCCAAACCCTGATTGGCTCATGGAAGGATAAATTTGTAGTGAAACCACAAGACCTTTCTTCATGGTACCTCCAATTCCTCGGACACCAAGCTACCCAAGAAACTGTTTGGGTATGGGCGCGTGAAAATTGGGATTGGATTAAGGCAGCTCTTGGTGGGGATATGAGCTTTGATAGCTTTGTTATCTTCCCATCGCATATCTTTAAAACAGAGCAACGCTTGGCAGAGTACAAGGCCTTCTTTGAACCACAACTCTCTGACCTTGCGCTTAGCCGCAACATTCGTATGGGGATCAAGGATATCGCAGCGCGTGTTGACTTGATTAAGCGTGAGAAAGCAGCAGTCGAAGCTGTTGTAACCCAATATGCCAAAGCTTAATTCACTCGAAATGTAAACAAAAACTCAACTTTCTATCTGAAAACGAGAGAGAGTTGAGTTTTTTTTAAGGCAATTTTGGTATAATAATCATAACAAGGAGGAGTTTCTGATGATAAAAATCTTATTAGTAGAAGATGACCTAGGCCTGTCAAACTCAGTATTTGACTTTTTAGATGATTTTGCAGATGTCATGCAGGTTTTTGATGGAGAAGAAGGTCTCTACGAAGCAGAAAGTGGCGTCTATGACTTGATTTTGCTTGACCTGATGTTGCCTGAAAAAAATGGCTTCCAAGTTCTGAAAGAATTGCGTGAAAAAGGAATTACGACACCAGTCCTTATCATGACAGCTAAGGAAAGTTTGGATGACAAGGGACATGGTTTTGAGTTGGGAGCGGATGACTACCTCACCAAACCTTTCTATCTAGAAGAACTCAAAATGCGGATCCAAGCCCTTCTCAAACGTTCAGGTAAGTTTAACGAAAATACCTTGACCTATGGGGATGTTGTCGTCAACCTTTCAACGAATGAAGTAAAAGTGGAAGATACTCCTGTGGAACTGCTCGGGAAAGAGTTTGAGTTATTGGTTTACTTCCTTCAAAATCAAAATGTCATTCTTCCCAAGACACAGATTTTTGACCGTCTATGGGGATTTGATAGCGATACGACGATTTCTGTTGTAGAAGTCTATGTTTCAAAAGTTCGTAAGAAATTGAAGGGGACAGCCTTTGCTGAAAATCTTCAAACCTTGCGTAGTGTCGGGTATATTTTAAAAGATGTTCAATAAACTAAAAAAAACATGGTATGCGGATGATTTCAGCTATTTCATTCGAAACTTTGGAGTGTTCACCCTGATCTTCTCTGCTATGACCTTGATTATCCTCCAGGTCATGCACTCGAGTCTCTACACTTCTGTAGATGAAAAACTCCAAGCCCTTAGTAGCAGTCCCCAAGCGGTTATCCAGTTAGCCCTGAATCGGGCCACCGAAGAGGTCAAGGATATTCAACCCGCAACTGCGGATGCTAGCAAGGCTGAAATCAAGCCCAATGTCAGCTCCAATACGGAAGTCTTGCTCTTTGACAAGGATTTTAACCAACTCTTACTGGGCAATCGCTTTTTAGGCTTGGACAAAATCAAGTTGGACAAGAAAGAGTTGAATCATATTCGCCAAATCCAAGTTGTCAATAGCTATGGTCAGGAAGAAACCTATCGAATGGTCTTGATGGAAACTAATTCTTCCACCGTATCAAGCAATGTCAAATATGCGGCGGTTTTAATCAATACCAGCCAGCTTGAGCAAATCAGCCAAAACCACGAGCATTTGATTGTTGTAGTTATGGCTAGTTTCTGGCTCCTGTCTTTAATTGCCAGTGTTTACTTGGCACGTGTCAGTGTCAAACCTTTGCTGGAAAGCATGCAAAAGCAGAAGTCCTTTGTTGAAAATGCGAGCCACGAACTGAGAACGCCTTTGGCTGTTTTACAAAATCGTTTAGAAAATCTCTTTCGAAAACCAGAGGCAACAATCATGGAATCCAGCGAAAGTATCGCTTCCAGCCTTGAAGAAGTTCGCAATATGCGCTTCCTTACGACCAATCTTCTCAACCTTGCACGTCGAGATGATGGAATCAAACCAGAAATAGCAGAAGTTTCTCCACAATTCTTTAAAACAACCTTTGCCAACTATGAGTTGATCGCTTCTGAAAATGATCGTGTTTTCAACTATGAAAATCGAATTTATCGTCCATTCATGACCGATCAGTTGCTCTTAAAACAACTCATGACCATCCTGTTTGATAATGCCATCAAGTATACAGAAGAAGATGGGAAAATTGAGTTTGTAGTTTATGCTACAGATCGCCATCTCTATCTTACAGTAACAGATAATGGGATTGGAATCTCAGCTACTGACAAGAAAAAAATCTTTGACCGCTTTTACCGTGTAGACAAGGCAAGAACTCGTCAGAAAGGTGGCTTTGGCTTGGGACTTTCTTTGGCAAAGCAGATTGTCGATGCTTTACGAGGAACGATTACTGTCAAAGATAACAAACCTAGAGGAACAATTTTTGAAGTTAGGATCGCCATCCAATCTCCTCCAAAACGAAAGAATAAATAAAAAAAGACAGTTTTATAACTGTCTTTTTAGATAACTAGAAAAGAGGTTGGTAGTAGTACCAACCTTTATTTTGAAAGTTTTCGTTTAATAATCTTTCGTTGAAGTTGTAAAAGGGCGAAACTAAGACCCATTGCAGCGACAAAGGATAAAGCTGTATTTAATTTTATAGCTAAAAAGATAAAACTAAAAAGTGCCATAAAAATACAGAAACAAGCGATATTTACAAAAAATAAAATCTCTTTTAGGTTAGGGCCAACTGGGGCTTCAGGTGTGTAATCTTGGTAAAGCGGAGTTTGTTTCGATTCAGGAGCTTGTTCAAACTCATAAGCTTCTAGTTTTCTTGCGGACATGATTCTCTCCTTAACAGTACATAACTATTTTATCATTTTTTATGCAGAGAATTATTACAGAATTGTTACAAAACTACTAAAGTCTCTTATCAACTTCTAAGTCTCTCTTCTTGACACCCACTAGAGAAAATGATAGCATGGATGTTACACTTAAAACAGATGACCTAACCTTCTCTTTTATAAATATACTGAGAAAGGAAAGGATAACTTATATAAATTGATAGCAAGCAAGTGCTTTTCCTAAGATAATTTGTTGAGTTGCTACCTGGATACTTTTGAAGAGTATTGGTAGGAGTTGTTTTGAATGGATGGAAGGACAGAGATTCTGTCTATTGGTCTGGGTGGCTTTTAAACTACTTCTGGGGAAAAGTTAAAGGAGATAAGCATGTATCTTGCTATCAAAGAAATAGTACGAAACAAACTTCGATATAGTTTGATTCTCACTACCATTTTTCTTATCGCTTTCATGGTCTTTTTTATGACCAGTTTGGCTCTTGGTCTTGTACGTAACAACCGAGCCGCTATTGATAACTGGCAAGCGACTGGTGTGGTTTTATCTGACTACGCAAATGATAATTTGACAGCATCTTTTATTCCTGAAAAGGACTACAAGGACAAGAGTTCTAAAGAGGCTACTCCACTGGGCTATATGTTCGCTGTGACTAATCTAGTCGATGATAGTGAGAAGGTCAATGTTTCCATCTTTGCTCAAGAATGGGACTCTTTTATCTCTCCGAGTTTGATTGAGGGTCGTTATCCTGAAGGAGATGATGAGGTTGTCGTGGATCAGTCCTTTGAGAATTATGGGATTAGGCTAGGTGATGCCATTCAGCTCAATGGAAGCGAGACAAGTTACAAGATTGTAGGCCTGACTCAAGGAAATAAATTTTTCACCGAGCCTGTTATCTTTACGAGTCTGACGACTTATTGGACCTTACAAGGAACCTTGAAAGCTAATCGTTCCATCTCTGCCTTGGTATTGAAAAATGATATAGAAGTGGCTGGCGATGGACTGAAACAGATTTCCATTCCAAAAATGATATCAAAAATTCCTGGTTACACACCTCAGGTTAATGTATTTTCAGGAATGATTCTTGCTATGATTGTTATCACTGGCTTGATTGTGGGGATTTTTGTTTATATCATTACCATCCAAAAACTAGGACTATATGGAATAATGCGGGCTCAGGGTATACAGATCAAAACCATTGTTTGGTCTCTTTTCTGTCAAATCTTCCTCCTAGCCGGTATGGGAATTGCTTTAGCCTTGCTGGCTATTGGTGGAGTGATTTTAGTCTTACCAGCTACCTTCTTTTTCTACCCAAGTTGGATAGCCTACTCCGTCCTAAGTTTGGTGATTTGCTTGATGGCCCTTCTAGGTGGTGTCATTTCACTTCCACGCTTACTAAAGGTGGACCCGATTACTGCGATTGCAGAATGATAAGGAGAATAGTATGACAGCATTGATTGAAATGACTCAAGTGACAAAAACGTATGGGGAAGGAAAGATGAAAGTCGTGGCTCTGCATGAGACGAATTTTCAGCTAAATGCGGGAGAGTTCGTAGCTATCGTTGGGCCTTCAGGTTCTGGAAAGACGACCTTTCTAACAACTCTAGGACAACTACAGGAAGCATCGAGTGGAAAGATTCTAGTCAAGGGGAAGGAAACAGGCAGTTTAACGGAGAAGGAAAAAACAGATCTCCGTTTTAGAGAGTTTGGTTTCATTCTTCAGGCTTCAAACTTAATTCCTTTTCTAACGGTCAAGGAACAGCTGGATTTGATTGACAGACTAGATAAGGGGAAAAATGGTAAAAGTGACCGAAAAGAGCTGTTTGACTTGTTGGATTTGGAAAAAGTTCAAAATCATTATCCCAAGGCTTTATCAGGTGGTGAACGTCAACGTGCGGCAATCGCTAGAGCGCTTTATAACAACCCAAGTATCGTGCTTGCAGATGAGCCAACAGCCAGTCTAGATACCCAGCGTGCCTATCAAGTAACGGAAATGTTGGCTGCCATTGCCCACGAACAAGGTAGAGGAGTTGTCATGATTACACATGATACACGCCTTCTTGATAAGGTTGACCGTATTTATGTTATGAATGATGGTCACCTAGTTGAAAAAACACATGCATAAAAAAGAAAGTGGACGGTACTAGTTACTGTTCACTTTTTGATTGCAACCTTTAAAAAATGATTTTGACTTTTTATAAAAATTCTAGTATTCATAGCTGATTTTTGAGAATTGTGGTATAATTTTCCTTATGGAAAAGATTATCATTACAGCAACTGCTGAAAGTATTGAACAAGTTGAACAACTACTCGAAGCTGGCGTAGACCGCATCTATGTCGGTGAGAAAGATTTTGGCCTTCGTCTGCCAACGACCTTTAGTTATGAAGAGTTGCGCACCATCGCTAAGCTCGTTCATGATGCGGGTAAGGAATTGATCGTTGCAGTCAACGCCCTCATGCACCAGGATATGATGGACCGTATCAAGCCTTTCCTAGACTTCTTGGAAGAAATCAAGACAGACTATATTACAGTAGGAGATGCAGGTGTCTTTTACGTAGTCAACCGTGATGGCTATTCCTTCAAGACTATCTACGATGCGTCAACCATGGTGACAAGCAGTCGTCAGATTAACTTCTGGGGTCAAAAGGCAGGAGCATCTGAGGCGGTTTTAGCGCGTGAAATTCCATCTGCTGAACTCTTCAAGATGCCAGAAATTTTGGAAATTCCTGCTGAAGTCTTGGTTTATGGGGCTAGTGTCATTCACCATTCTAAGCGTCCGCTCTTACAAAACTACTATAACTTTACGCATATCGACGATGAAAAGACGCGTAAGCGTGACCTCTTCTTGGCAGAGCCGAGTGACCCAGAGAGCCATTATTCAATCTTTGAGGACAATCATGGTACCCATATCTTTGCTAACAATGACCTTGATTTAATGACCAAATTGACAGAATTGGTGGAGCATGGTTTTACCCATTGGAAGCTTGAAGGACTTTACACCCCAGGTCAGAATTTTGTAGAAATTGCTAAACTCTTTATTCAAGCGCGTGGCTTGATCCAAGAGGGGAATTTCAGCCATGACCAAGCCTTCTTGTTAGATGAGGAAGTGCGCAAGTTACACCCTAAAAACCGTTTCCTCGACACAGGATTCTATGATTACGATCCTGATATGGTTAAATAGGATACCAAAACCCGAAATAAAAATGTTCGGGTTTTTTAAGTGTATTCATGAAATAAAAACGGATACATGTTATAATAAAAGTAGCTCTTTAATGGAGGTGTTTAAGTGGAGAATCTGAAAAAGATGGCAGGTATTAAGGCTGCTGAGTTTGTCAAGGATGGTATGGTAGTCGGTCTGGGAACTGGCTCTACTGCCTATTATTTTGTCGAAGAAATTGGTCGTCGGATTAAGGAAGAAGGTTTGCAGATTACTGCTGTGACAACTTCCAGTGTGACCAGTAAACAGGCTGAAGGACTAAACATCCCGCTCAAGTCGATTGATCAAGTGGATTTTGTTGATGTGACGGTTGACGGGGCGGATGAAGTAGATAGCCAGTTTAACGGAATCAAAGGCGGTGGTGGTGCCCTTCTGATGGAGAAGGTTGTCGCAACGCCCTCAAAAGAATATATTTGGGTGGTGGATGAAAGCAAACTGGTAGAGAAACTAGGTGCTTTTAAATTGCCTGTGGAAGTGGTTCAGTATGGCGCAGAACAGGTTTTTCGTCGTTTTGAGCGAGCTGGCTACAAACCAAGTTTCCGTGAAAAAGACGGCCAACGTTTTGTGACCGATATGCAGAACTTTATCATTGACCTAGCCTTGGATGTCATTGAAGATCCGATTACTTTCGGGCAAGAATTGGACCATGTCGTTGGTGTCGTAGAGCATGGCTTGTTCAACCAAATGGTGGATAAGGTCATCGTAGCGGGACGAGATGGTGTTCAGATTTTAACTTCAACAAAAGCAAACTAATCAACATAATAAGGAGACACACTATGTCAAAATTTAATCGTATTCACTTGGTGGTATTGGATTCTGTGGGAATCGGTGCTGCACCAGATGCTAATAACTTTGTCAATGCAGGAGTTCCAGATGGAGCTTCTGATACACTGGGACACATTTCAAAATCAGTTGGTTTGAATGTGCCAAACATGGCTAAAATCGGTCTAGGAAATATTCCTCGCGAAACGCCTCTAAAGACTGTACCAGCTGAAAGCAACCCAACAGGTTATGCAACGAAATTGGAAGAAGTTTCCCTTGGTAAGGATACCATGACTGGTCACTGGGAAATCATGGGACTCAATATTACCGAGCCTTTCGATACTTTCTGGAACGGATTCCCAGAAGAAATCTTGACAAAGATTGAAGAATTTTCAGGACGCAAGGTCATTCGTGAAGCCAACAAACCTTACTCAGGTACGGCTGTTATCGATGATTTCGGACCACGTCAAATGGAAACTGGAGAGTTGATTATCTATACTTCAGCTGACCCTGTTTTGCAAATTGCTGCCCACGAAGACATCATTCCTTTGGATGAATTGTACCGTATCTGTGAATATGCTCGTTCGATTACCCTTGATCGCCCTGCTCTTCTAGGTCGTATCATTGCCCGTCCATATGTTGGTGAACCAGGTAACTTCACTCGTACAGCAAACCGTCGTGACTTGGCTGTATCTCCATTTGCACCGACTGTTTTAGATAAATTGAACGAAGCAGGTATCGATACTTACGCTGTTGGTAAAATCAACGATATCTTTAATGGTGCTGGTATCAATCATGACATGGGCCACAACAAGTCAAACAGCCACGGAATTGATACATTATTGAAGACCATGGGACTTGCTGAGTTTGAAAAAGGATTCTCATTCACAAACTTGGTGGACTTTGATGCTCTTTACGGCCACCGTCGTAATGCTCATGGTTACCGTGATTGCTTGCATGAGTTTGATGAACGCTTGCCTGAAATTATCGCAGCTATGAGAGAGGATGACCTTCTCTTGATTACTGCTGACCATGGAAATGACCCAACCTATGCAGGAACAGACCACACTCGTGAATATATTCCACTTTTAGCTTACAGCCCTAGCTTTAAGGGAAATGGTGTCATTCCAGTTGGACATTTTGCAGATATCTCAGCAACAGTTGCGGATAACTTTGGTGTGGAAACTGCCATGATTGGGGAAAGTTTCTTAGATAAATTGGTATAAGATGAAACGCTATGCTTTACTGGTAAGGGGCATTAATGTCGGTGGCAAGAATAAGGTTGTTATGTCGCAACTTCGTCAAGAATTAACAGAGTTGGGTTTGGAGAAGATTGAAACTTACATTAACAGTGGCAATATTTTCTTTACTTCGACAGCTCCCAAAGCCCAATTGGTTGAAAAGTTAGAGGATTTCTTTGAAATCCATTATCCATTTATTCAGAGCTTTTCTTTGCTGAGTCAGGAAGATTATGAAGCAGAGCTGAAGAATCTGCCAGATTGGTGGACCAAAGACCTAGCTCGAAAAGATGTCCTCTTTTACACGGAGGGCTTGGATGTAGCTCAAGTCATTGAGACAGTTGAAAGTTTGGAACTGAAAGATGAAGTGGTTCATTTTGGAAGACTTGGGATTTTCTGGGGGAAGATCTCTGAAGAATCCTACTATGCAACTGCCTATCACAAGTACTTGCTCAAGATGCCTTTTTATCGCAACATCACCATTCGCAATGCAAAAACCTTTGACAAAATCGGTCAAATGCTAAAAAATAATAAAGGAGACACATAATGACATTTTTAGATAAGATCAAGGAAACAGCTGCTTTCCTGAAAGATAAAGGAATCCAAGCTCCCGAGTTTGGTCTAATCCTTGGATCAGGTCTGGGAGAATTGGCAGAAGAAATCGAAAATCCAGTTGTAGTAGACTATGCAGATATTCCAAACTGGGGTCGTTCAACAGTTGTCGGTCACGCTGGGAAATTGGTATATGGTGAACTTTCAGGGCGCAAGGTCTTGGCTCTTCAAGGACGCTTCCATTTCTATGAAGGCAATCCTCTTGAGGTCGTGACTTTCCCAGTTCGTGTGATGAAAGTCCTCGGATGTGAAGGTGTCATTGTAACCAATGCAGCTGGTGGTATTGGCTATGGTCCTGGTACTTTGATGGCTATCTCAGACCATATCAACATGACGGGTCAAAATCCATTGATGGGTGAAAACTTGGATGATTTTGGTCCACGTTTCCCTGATATGTCTAAAGCCTACACACCAGAATACCGTGCAACTGCCCATGAAGTGGCTAAAAAACTCGGTATCAAGCTTGATGAAGGTGTCTATATCGGTGTAACCGGTCCGACTTATGAAACACCTGCAGAAATTCGTGCCTATAAGACATTGGGAGCAGATGCAGTTGGTATGTCCACTGTTCCTGAAGTGATTGTGGCAGCCCACTCTGACTTGAAAGTTCTCGGTATTTCATGTATTACGAACCATGCTGCTGGTTTCCAAGAAGAACTTAACCACGAAGAAGTTGTAGAAGTGACTGAACGTGTTAAAGGTGATTTCAAAGGCTTGCTTAAAGCGATTCTTGCTGAATTGTAATGTCATGAGAGTTCACTTTATTTTACATGAGACATTTGAGGTTCCAGGCGCATATCTAAAATGGGCTCTAGAACGAGGTCATCAAATTACATCAACAAAGGTTTATGAAAAAGAACCTCTTCCTGAAACAATTGATAGGATTGATTTTCTGATTGTCATGGGTGGTCCTCAATCACCTGATGAGGATAGAGAAAACTTCCCATACTATGATCCAAAGGCTGAGCTTGCTTTTATGAAAGAAGCGATTGCTGCAGATATCTATATTGTTGGTGTCTGTCTTGGTGCCCAGCTCCTGTCTGTTGCTTATGGCGCGGAGTATGAACACAGTCCAGAGCGGGAAATTGGAGTGTATCCTGTGAATTTAACGCCTGAAGGATTGGCGGATCCGCATGTCAGCTTGTTTGGCGCCAGCTTTGATTCTGGTCACTGGCACGGGGATATGCCGGGATTGACGGAGGATGCTGTTGTCCTTGCGACCAGTCAAGGTTGTCCACGTCAGATTGTCCGTTTTTCTCCCAAGCACTATGCCTTCCGAGCCCACTTGGAATTCGATCCAGAAGCAGTCGATCTCTTGATTGCGTCTGACGGTGAAGCTGCTTTGGAGGAGCAAAGTCAACAATTGCCATTTGTCGAAAAACCTGAAGCTATTCGTGCTTACGATTATCAAGAAATGAATGCAAAATTGTACGCATTTTTGGATTCATTAACAAACTAAATAAAATAGAAAGGTAGAGCGTGTGTTTTTATTTGAACACGAGCGGAAAGCTTTTCTAGAAACTCAGAAAGGAAGGGGAGTTCAGGTTTGAATTGAACTCGGATTGTTCTCTTCTATATCATAAAAATTAAGAAAGAAAGGAATTGAACCCACCCTAAAAGCAGTGGGAAAAAGATAGTTGGTCTAGCGAGCATCGCTCACTGCACCCAACTTCTATTTTCCCTTCGCTTTTTGACGGGTTTGGTATCTTATATTATGTCTATCCATATTGCTGCTCAGCAGGGTGAAATTGCTGATAAAATTCTTCTTCCTGGGGATCCTCTTCGTGCTAAGTTTATTGCGGAGAATTTCCTTGAAGATGCTGTTTGTTTTAACGAAGTGCGTAACATGTTTGGTTACACTGGTACTTACAAGGGTCACCGTGTATCTGTCATGGGAACTGGGATGGGAATGCCATCCATTTCGATTTATGCGCGTGAGTTGATTGTTGACTACGGAGTGAAAAAATTGATCCGTGTGGGAACTGCTGGTTCTTTGAATGAAGATGTTCACGTCCGTGAATTGGTCTTGGCACAAGCAGCTGCGACTAACTCAAACATCATCCGCAATGACTGGCCTCAGTATGATTTCCCACAAATTGCTAGCTTTGATTTGCTGGATAAGGCCTACCATATTGCAAAAGAACACGGTATGACAACCCACGTTGGGAATGTTTTGTCATCTGATGTTTTTTACTCAAACTATTTTGAAAAGAATATTGAGCTTGGTAAATGGGGCGTTAAGGCTGTGGAAATGGAAGCAGCGGCTCTTTACTACTTGGCGGCACAACACCATGTTGATGCGCTAGCTATCATGACCATTTCTGATAGTCTGGTCAATCCAGAAGAGGATACAACTGCAGAAGAACGCCAAAACACCTTCACCGATATGATGAAGGTTGGATTGGAAACCTTGATTGCAGACTAAACATCGTATTACTTTGAGATTAGGTTATTTCTAAGATTGATTCAAATGCTTTAATCTCAAATACATAAGTAATGATAAAGGAAGAGTTGAAAATCAGATTGCTTGGAGCGATTGGTTTTCAACTTTTTTAGAATGTAAAATACAAGGAGAAAAGGATGGATAAAATAGAACAATTACAAGACTTGATTGATAAAAGCCACAGAATAGTCTTTTTCGGAGGAGCAGGAGTGTCGACCGAGTCTAGTATCCCAGATTTTCGTAGTTCAGATGGTGTTTATAGTCATCAGTTAGGCCGTCATTTTACGGCAGAGCAACTCGTTTCTCGGACCATGTTTGAACGCTATCCAGAAGATTTTTTTGACTTCTATAAAAAATACCTGATTTATCCAGAAGCCAAGCCTAATGCTGCTCATACTTATCTAGCTGCTTTGGAAAAGACAGGTAAGCTCAAGGCTGTTGTGACACAAAATATCGATAGTCTTCATGAAATGGCTGGCTCCCAAAAGGTTATCAAATTGCATGGGAGTGCGGACCACAATTACTGCCTAGGTTGTCAACGTTTCTATGACTTAACTGCTTTTCTGGCCCTTGAGGGACCTGTTCCCCACTGCTTAGACTGTGGTAAGGTGGTCAAGCCTGACGTGACCTTGTATGAAGAATCACTTGACATGGATGTCTTTAGCCAAGCTGCACAAGCTATTCGGCAAGCAGACTTGCTGATTATTGGTGGGACTTCCTTGGTTGTTTATCCTGCAGCTAGCCTAGTAAACTATTTTTCTGGGACAAATCTGGTCCTTATCAATAAAACCTGTATTCCACAAGACAGCCAAGCAACATTGGTCATTGTAGGCAAGATTGGGGAAGTCTTTTCGAAATTGAGACAATAGAAGAATTTTAGAAGATAGGAACAAAATCTTGTTACTTGAAAGAGAAAACTATCTCATTTACTGACCACTATCTCGCTCTTTAAGAGTTATTAAAAACTGGCTGAGAAAATCAAAACACCTTCACTGATATGATGAAGGTCGGCTTGGAAAACTTGATTGCAGACTAAAATCTAATAAAAAATCCTGATTTCATTTGAAATCAGGATTTTTTCATGGATGCGATTTTTTCTGGGTCTGGTGTAACTCGAAGGGTCTTTTGTCCAGTGTAGGTTACAAAGCCAGGTTTTCCACCTGTTGGTTTGTTGAGTTTTTTCACTTCAATCATATCCACTTGCACGAGATTTGACAAGCGCCCTTTGGAGAAGTAGGCAGCTAGCTCGGCTGCATCTGTCTTGACTTCGTCAGAAGGATTGAGATTTCCTGAGATGACGACATGGCTTCCAGGGATGTCCTTGGCATGGAACCAAAGTTCCTCCTTGCGGGCCATTTTAAAGGTTAGCTCTTCATTTTGCAAGTTGTTACGACCGACATAAATGATGGTTTTGCCATCGCTTGCTAGATACTGCTCTGGTTTTTTGCGCTTGTGAATTTTCTCTCGCTGTCTTCTACGGATAAATCCTGTTTGGATTAATTCTTCACGGATTTCAGCGATTTCCTCTAGCCCAGCTTGGTTGAGAACAGTCTCAACACTTTCTAGATAGAGAATGGTTGCCTTGGTTTCTTCAATCAGTTCAGTCAGGTATTTGACAGCTTCTTTGAGTTTCTGGTAACGTTTAAAGTAGCGTTGGGAATTCTGACTTGGAGTCAAGGCTTTATCAAGCGTGATGGTGATAGGCTGATTGGTGTAGTAGTTGTCCAGGATAACCTGATCTTGGTCATTAGGCACTTGGTGGAGGAAGGTTGTCAGCAACTCGCCCTTTTGACGAAATTCCTCAGCATTGTCTGTCGCCAGTAATTCTTTTTCTTGCTTTTTGAGTTTGTGGCGATTTTTTTGCAATTCGTTTTCAACACGGCGAATGAGTTCACTGGCTTGCTGTTTGACGCGATCGCGCTCTGCCTTGTCTTTGTAATAGGTATCCAGAAGATCAGAGAGACTGGCAAAAGGCTCTCCTACACTATTTTCGAAGGGAATTGGACTGAAAGAAGACTCTGTTAGGTAAGGCTTGGTATCTTGTCCGAAAAAGTGACGGAAGGTAGAAAGTTTATCGCTTACGAGTAGTCGTTCGAGTTCCTTTGCCGTATCTCGCCCCAAACCTTGAAAGAGGCTTTGAAGATTTTTTGCCGTTAGTTCTTGGGTTTGCAAGATTTCAAAGAGTTTTTCATCTTTGGCAGTAAAAGGATTGAGAGACTCAGTACTTGGTGGAGCGATATAGCTTGACCCTGGGAGCAAGGTACGGTAGCTGTTTTGTGAAAAACCAACGTGTTTGATGACTTCGAGGATTTTATGGCTACTTTTATCAACGAGGAGAATATTACTGTGTTTGCCCATGATTTCGATAATGAGAGTCGCCTGGATATGATCCCCAATCTCGTTTTTATTGGAAACCGTGATTTCCACAATACGGTCGTTTTCCACTTGCTCAATGGACTCAATTACGGCACCTTGTAAATACTTCCTCAAAACCATGATAAAAGTAGAAGGTTGGGCTGGATTTTCAAAGGTCGTTTGGGTCAGTTGGATGCGTCCAAAAATGGGATGAGCAGAGAGGAGCAAGCGATGGCTTTGACGATTGCAGCGGATTTGCAAGACCAATTCTTGTTCAAAAGGTTGATTGATTTTCTGGATGCGACCATTGACTAACTCTCTTCGCAATTCCTCAATCATGTGGTGTAAAAAAAATCCGTCAAATGACATCGTTCTCTCCTTGTGAATGTATTCCATAGTATTATATCAAAAAGGTAGAATAAAATCATGGAAATATGGTATAATAAAGCCAAGTAAAGAGAATCGAGAAGTACATGTATATTGAAATGGTAGATGAAACTGGTCAAGTTTCACAAGAAATCTTGCAACAAACCCAAGAAATTTTGGAATTTGCAGCCCAAAAAATAGGAAAAGAAGACAAGGAGATGGCAGTTACTTTTGTGACCAATGAGCGTAGTCACGAACTCAACCTCGAGTACCGTGATACAGATCGTCCAACAGATGTCATTAGCCTTGAATATAAACCGGAATTGGACATTTCCTTTGATGAGGAAGATCTGCTTGATAATCCTGAATTGGCAGAAATGATGTCTGAGTTTGATGCCTATATTGGGGAACTTTTCATCTCTATCGATAAGGCGCATGAGCAGGCTGAGGATTACGGTCACAGCTTTGAGCGTGAGATGGGCTTCTTGGCAGTACACGGCTTTTTACATATCAACGGCTACGATCACTACACTCCGGAAGAAGAAGCGGAGATGTTCGGTTTACAAGAAGAAATTTTAACAGCCTATGGACTCACAAGACAATAAACGAAAATGGAAAAATCGTGACCTTGTATCTAGTTTAGAATTTGCCCTTACAGGAATTCTGACTGCCATCAAGGAAGAACGCAATATGCGAAAGCATGCAGTGACGGCTCTAGTGGTCATCCTTGCAGGTTTTGTTTTTCAGGTGTCACGGATCGAATGGCTCTTTCTCCTGATGAGCATTTTCTTGGTAGTAGCCTTTGAAATTATTAACTCTGCTATTGAAAATGTGGTGGATCTAGCCAGTCACTATCACTTTTCTATGTTAGCGAAGAAAGCCAAGGACATGGCGGCTGGTGCCGTACTTGTGGTTTCCCTTCTTGCTGCGGTGATTGGTGCACTTATCTTTCTCCCACGCATTTGGGATTTATTATTTTAAAGATTAAGAGGAAATTATGACATTTAAATCAGGCTTTGTAGCCATTTTAGGACGTCCCAATGTTGGGAAGTCAACCTTTTTGAATCACGTCATGGGGCAAAAGATTGCTATCATGAGTGACAAGGCGCAGACAACGCGCAATAAAATCATGGGGATTTACACCACAGATAAGGAGCAAATCGTCTTTATCGACACGCCGGGGATTCACAAGCCTAAGACGGCTCTTGGAGATTTTATGGTGGAATCTGCCTACAGTACTCTGCGTGAAGTGGATACTGTTCTATTCATGGTGCCAGCTGATGAGCCACGTGGTAAGGGCGACGATATGATTATCGAGCGTCTGAAAGCTGCCAAGGTTCCTGTGATTCTGGTGGTGAATAAGATTGACAAGGTCCATCCAGACCAGCTTTTGTCTCAGATTGATGACTTCCGTAACCAGATGGACTTTAAGGAAATTGTTCCGATCTCAGCCCTTCAGGGAAATAATGTTTCTCGTTTAATTGACATCCTTAGTGAAAATCTAGAGGAAGGGTTCCAGTATTTTCCGGCTGATCAAATCACAGACCATCCAGAGCGTTTCTTGGTTTCAGAGATGATTCGTGAGAAAGTCTTGCACCTAACGCGTGAAGAAATCCCTCACTCAGTTGCAGTGGTAGTTGACTCTATGAAGCGTGATGAAGAGACCGACAAGGTTCATATCCGAGCTACTATTATGGTTGAGCGTGATAGCCAAAAGGGTATCATCATCGGAAAAGGTGGCGTCATGCTCAAGAAAATTGGGACCATGGCTCGTCGTGATATAGAACTCATGCTAGGGGACAAGGTCTTTCTAGAAACTTGGGTCAAGGTCAAGAAAAACTGGCGTGATAAAAAGCTAGATTTGGCTGACTTTGGCTATAATGAAAAAGAATACTAAGTAGAGGTGGGCTCATGCCTGCTTCTTGTTTTTACAGAAGGAGGATTTATGCCTGAATTACCTGAGGTTGAAACCGTTCGACGTGGCTTAGAAAAATTAATTTTGGGAAAGAAGATTTCAAGTATAGAGATTCGTTATCCTAAGATGATCAAGACAGATGTGGACGAGTTTCAAAAGGAACTAGCGGGTCAAGTAATTGAGTCCATGGGGCGCCGTGGAAAATATCTACTTTTTTACCTGACAAATAAGGTCTTGATTTCCCATCTGCGAATGGAAGGCAAGTATTTTTACTATCCAGACCAGGTACCTGAACGTAAGCATGCCCATATTTTCATTGAGTTCGAAGATGGAGGAACGCTTGTTTATGAGGATGTACGCAAGTTTGGTACTATGGAACTGCTTGCCCCCGACCTATTGGAAGCCTACTTTGTTTCTAAAAAATTAGGCCCCGAACCAAGAGAGCAGGACTTTGATTTGAAGTCCTTCCAAACTGCCCTAGCCAAGTCTAAAAAGCCTATCAAATCCCATCTCCTAGACCAGACCTTGGTAGCTGGCCTTGGCAATATCTATGTGGATGAGGTTCTCTGGCGAGCTCAGATTCATCCAGCTAGACTTTCCCAGACTTTGACGGCAGAAGAAGCGTCAGCTATTCATGACCAGACCATTGCTGTTTTGGGACAGGCAGTCGAAAAGGGCGGTTCCACCATTAGAACCTATACCAATGCCTTTGGGGAAGACGGAACCATGCAGGACTTCCATCAGGTCTATGATAAGACTGGACAAGCATGTTCCCGTTGTGGCACCCTCATTGAGAAATTCCAGCTTGGCGGAAGGGGAACTCATTTTTGTCCTCAGTGTCAAAGGAGGGGCTGATGGGAAAAATCATCGGAATCACAGGTGGTATTGCTTCAGGTAAGTCAACTGTGACAAATTTCCTAAGAGAGAAAGGCTTTCAAGTGGTGGATGCTGACGCAGTAGTCCATGATCTACAAAAACCTGGTGGTCGTCTTTATCAGCTCTTAGTTCAGCACTTTGGGCAAGAAATTATCTTAGAAAATGGAGAACTCAATCGCCCTCTCCTGGCTAGTCTCATCTTCTCAAATCCTGAGGAGCGGGAATGGTCTAAGCAAACCCAAGGGGAGATTATTCGTGAGGTATTGGCTGCATTGCGAGACCAGT
Organism: Streptococcus oralis; assembly: GCF_006175905.1. Lineage (GTDB taxonomy): Bacteria > Bacillota > Bacilli > Lactobacillales > Streptococcaceae > Streptococcus > Streptococcus oralis_BG. Next base: position 182,361 of record NZ_SSNB01000002.1, on the reverse strand, counting down.
TGACTCAGACAGAAGCGATTTTTTTCATGGATATTCCCCTGCTTTTTGAACAGGACTACAGTGCCTGGTTTGATGAAACATGGCTGGTCTATGTGAACCGTGATGTTCAGGTGGAACGTTTCATGAAACGGGATCATCTTTCTAAGGAAGTAGCAGAGTCTCGTTTGGCCGCCCAGTGGTCTTTAGAAGAAAAGAAGAAATTGGCGAGTCATATATTAGATAATAATGGCAGTCGTAATCAGCTTGCTAGTCAAGTAGTGAAGTTACTTGAAGGAGGCGATAGCTGTGCAAGAGATTAGTTGGAAAGAGAATCTTCGTGTTGCCTGGTTCGGTAGTTTTCTAACGGGCGCCAGCATTTCCTTGGTCGTTCCTTTCATGCCTATCTTTATAGAGCAGTTGGGAATTGAAGGAGACCAAGTTGCTTTCTATGCTGGTTTAGCCATCTCGGTTTCGGCTGTTTCAGCAGCTCTAGTTTCTCCCATCTGGGGTATTCTTGCTGACAAATATGGACGAAAGCCCATGATGATTCGAGCAGGTCTTGCCATGACCATTACGATGGGAGGTTTGGCCTTCGTGCCAAATATCTATTGGCTACTCTTTTTGCGCTTGCTCAATGGTGTATTTACCGGTTTTGTCCCCAATGCAACGGCCTTGATTGCTAGTCAGGTACCCAAAGATAAGTCTGGAGCGGCTCTGGGGACTCTATCTACAGGTGTTGTTGCAGGAACATTGACGGGTCCCTTTGTTGGAGGCTTTATTGCTGAAATTTTTGGCATTCGTAATGTCTTTTTATTGGTAGGTGCTTTCTTATTTTTAGCTGCAATTCTAACCATTTTCTTTATCAAGGAAGATTTTCAGCCAGTGGCTAAGGAGAAGGCAATACCAACAAAGGAATTGTTTGCTTCAATCAAGCACTCTCATCTTTTGATTAGTTTATTTTTGACTACCTTTGTCATACAATTTTCAGCTCAATCGATTGGACCCATTCTGGCTCTCTATGTGCGGGACTTAGGGCAGAACGAAAATCTCCTCTTCGTTTCAGGCTTGATTGTATCTAGTATGGGATTTTCTAGTATGATGAGCGCTGGAGTGATGGGAAAGCTTGGTGATAAGCTAGGGAATCATCGACTTCTGATTCTGGCTCAGATGTATTCAGTTATCATCTACCTTCTTTGTGCCAGTGCGACCAGTCCTCTTGAACTCGGTTTGTATCGTTTTCTCTTTGGTTTAGGAACGGGTGCTCTGATACCAGGTATCAATGCCTTGCTTAGCAAAATGACTCCCAAAGCTGGCATTTCAAGGATTTTTGCCTTTAACCAGGTCTTTTTCTACCTTGGAGGTGTTGTTGGCCCTATGACTGGATCAGCAGTCGCGGGGCAATATGGCTACCACTCTGTTTTTTATGCGACGGCTGCCTGTGTGGCTTTCAGCTGTTTATGTAACTTAGTTCAATTTAGATCATTATTAAAAGTAAAGGAAATTTCGTGCGAGTAAAAATTAATCTCAAATGCTCCTCTTGTGGTAGCATGAATTATCTAACTAGTAAGAACTCAAAAACCCATCCAGACAAGATTGAAGTGTTAAAATATTGTCCAAAGGAAAGAAAAGTGACTTTACATCTTGAATCTAAGTAGAATTTATGGTAAAATAATAGGGATTTTAAGGAGTTTGATATGTATAACCTATTATTAACCATTTTATTAGTATTATCTGTTGTGATTGTAATTGCGATTTTCATGCAACCAACTAAGAACCAATCCAGCAATGTATTTGATGCCAGCTCAGGTGATTTGTTTGAACGTAGTAAAGCGCGTGGTTTTGAAGCTGTGATGCAACGTTTGACAGGTATTTTAGTCTTTTTCTGGCTAGCCATTGCCTTAGCATTGACGGTATTATCAAGTAGATAAGAAATGGGCAGGACTAGGTCTTAGCCTATTTTTATTTTTATACTCTTCAAAAATCAAATTCAAACCACGTCAGCGTTGGCTTGTCGTACTCAAGTACTGCCTGCGCCTAGCTTTCTAGTTTGCTCTTTGATTTTTATTGAGTATTAAATGATGTTTGAGAAGGTCTTACAGTAAAAGAAAATTAAAAAATCTAGAAAGAAAACATGAAAGATAAAATTAAAGATTATTTGCAAGAGAAGGGGCGAGTGACGGTAAATGACCTAGCTCAGGCTCTCGGAAAGGATGGGTCAAAGGATTTCCGTGAGTTGATTAAAACCCTGTCTCTCATGGAAAGAAAGCACCAGATTCGATTTGGAGAAGATGGCAGCCTCACCTTGGACCAGAAGAAGAAACATGAAATCACCCTCAAAGGGGTTTTTCATGCCCATAAAAACGGCTTTGGCTTTGTTACTCTAGAAGGGGAAGAGGACGATCTTTTTGTAGGAAAAAACGATGTCAACTATGCCATTGATGGCGATACAGTTGAGGTGGTCATCAAGAAAGTTGCTGACCGCAACAAGGGAACTGCTGCAGAAGCCAAAATTATTGATATCTTAGAACACAGCCTGACAACCGTTGTCGGTCAAATTGTTCTGGATCAGGAAAAGCCCAAGTATGCTGGCTATATTCGTTCCAAAAATCAAAAAATCAGCCAACCGATTTATGTGAAGAAACCGGCTATCAAGTTGGAAGGTACTGAAGTTCTCAAGGTCTTTATTGACAAATACCCAAGTAAGAAACATGATTTCTTTGTCGCTAGTGTGCTAGACGTGGTGGGGCACTCGACTGATGCTGGGATTGACGTTCTTGAAGTCTTGGAATCCATGGATATTGTTTCAGAATTTCCAGAAGCTGTTCTCAAGGAAGCAGAAAGTGTGCCAGAAGCTCCGTCTCAAAAGGATATGGGAGGTCGTCTGGACCTGAGAGATGAAATCACCTTTACCATTGACGGTGCGGATGCCAAGGACTTAGACGACGCAGTACACATCAAGCCTTTAAAGAATGGCAATATCGAACTCGGAGTTCACATCGCAGATGTTTCCTACTATGTGACCGAGGGTTCTGCCCTTGACAAGGAAGCCCTTAACCGCGCGACTTCTGTCTATGTGACAGACCGAGTGGTTCCAATGCTTCCAGAGCGTTTGTCAAATGGCATCTGCTCTCTCAATCCTCAAGTAGATCGCTTGACCCAGTCTGCTATTATGGAAATTGATAAACATGGTCGTGTGGTTAATTACACCATTACCCAAACAGTTATTAAGACGAGCTTCCGTATGACCTATAGCGCTGTTAATGATATCCTAGCTGGCGATGAGGAGAAGAGACAAGAGTTTAAGAAAATTGTTCCAAGTATCGAGCTCATGGCCAAGCTTCATGAAAGGCTAGAAAGCATGCGTGAGAAGCGTGGTGCCCTTAACTTTGATACCAGCGAAGCTAAGATCTTGGTGGATAAAAAAGGCAAGCCTGTGGATATCGTTCTTCGCCAACGTGGTATTGCTGAGCGGATGATTGAGTCCTTCATGTTGATTGCTAATGAAACGGTTGCCGAGCACTTTAGCAAGTTGGATCTACCTTTCATCTATCGAATTCACGAGGAGCCCAAGGCTGAAAAAGTTCAGAAGTTTATTGATTACGCCTCTAGTTTTGGTTTACGAATTTATGGAACTGCCAGTGAGATTAGCCAAGAGGCTCTCCAAGACATCATGCGTGCTGTTGAGGGAGAACCCTATGCGGATGTATTGTCCATGATGCTTCTCCGTTCTATGCAACAGGCTCGCTATTCTGAGCACAATCACGGTCACTATGGACTAGCCGCTAACTATTACACTCACTTCACCAGTCCTATTCGCCGTTATCCAGACCTTCTAGTCCACCGTATGATTCGGGACTATGGTCGTTCTAAGGAAATAGCAGAGCATTTTGAACAAGTGATTCCAGAGATTGCAACCCAGTCTTCCAACCGTGAACGTCGTGCCATCGAGGCTGAGCGTGAAGTCGAAGCCATGAAAAAGGCTGAGTACATGGAAGAATACGTTGGTGAAGAGTACGACGCAGTTGTATCCAGCATCGTCAAATTCGGTCTCTTTGTTGAATTGCCAAATACAGTCGAAGGTTTGATTCACATTACCAATTTGCCTGAATTTTATCATTTCAACGAGCGAGATTTGACTCTCCGTGGAGAGAAATCAGGAACAACCTTCCGTGTGGGACAGCAAATTCGCATTCAAGTTGAAAGAGCCGATAAGATGACGGGAGAGATTGATTTCTCTTATATTCCAAGTGAGTTTGATGTCATCGAAAAAGGCTTGAAACAAGCTGGGCGCAAAGACAGAGGTCATGGTTCAAGTCGTCGTTCAGACAAGAAGGAAGACAAGAGAAAATCAGGACGCTCAAATGATAAGTACAAGCATTCACAAAAAGATAAAAAGAAAAAAGGCAAGAAACCTTTTTACAAAGAAGTAGCTAAGAAAGGAGCCAAGCATGGCAAAGGGCGAGGGAAAGGTCGTCGCACAAAATAAAAAGGCGCACCACGACTATACAATCGTTGATACGCTAGAGGCAGGAATGGTCCTAACCGGAACTGAAATCAAGAGCGTTCGAGCTGCTCGAATCAATCTCAAGGACGGCTTTGCCCAAGTAAAAAATGGGGAAGTCTGGCTGAGCAATGTTCATATCGCCCCTTACGAAGAGGGCAATATCTGGAACCAGGAACCAGAACGTCGTCGTAAACTTTTGCTCCATAAAAAACAAATTCAAAAATTGGAACAAGAGACCAAAGGGACAGGAATGACCCTTGTTCCCCTTAAAGTCTATATTAAAGATGGTTATGCTAAACTCCTTTTAGGACTTGCTAAAGGGAAACATGACTATGACAAACGGGAGTCTATCAAACGTCGTGAACAAAACCGCGACATCGCGCGTGTGATGAAAGCTGTCAACCAGCGTTAAGAAGAGGAAGTAAAATGGAAAAATTAATTGCCTATAAACGGATGCCCTTGTGGAATAAACAAACCATGCCTGAAGCTGTTCAGCAAAAGCACAATACTAAAGTCGGCACTTGGGGAAAAATTACTGTGTTGAAAGGGGCTCTCAAGTTTATTGAGTTGACTGAAGATGGTGAGGTTCTAGCTGAACACCTCTTTGAGGCAGGGGCTGACAATCCCATGGCGCAACCGCAAGCCTGGCACCGAGTAGAGGCTGCAACAGACGATGTAGAGTGGTACTTGGAATTTTATTGTAAACCTGAGGATTATTTCCCTAAGAAATACCAGACTAATCCAGTCCATTCAGAGGTCCTAGAGGCTATGCAGACGGTGAAACCTGGAAGAGCCTTGGATTTGGGTTGTGGTCAGGGGCGTAACTCTCTCTTTCTCGCACAGAATGGTTTTGATGTGACAGCTGTGGATCAAAATGAATTGTCCCTTGAAATCTTGCAAAGCATTGTGGAACAAGAGGATCTAGACATGCCTGTCGGACTTTATGATATCAATTCTGCCAGTGTTAGCCAAGACTATGATTTTATCGTTTCAACAGTTGTTCTGATGTTCCTACAAGCGAACCGCATTCCAGCTATTATCCAAAATATGCAGGAGCACACCACGGTCGGTGGTTACAATCTTATCGTCTGTGCCATGGATACAGAGGATTATCCTTGCTCGGTTAATTTCCCATTCACCTTTAAAGAAGGGGAACTGGCGGACTACTACAAGGATTGGGAATTGGTCAAATATAATGAAAACCCAGGACATCTGCACCGTCGTGATGAAAATGGTAATCGCATTCAACTACGCTTTGCGACTATGCTAGCCAAGAAAATCAAGTAAATCAAGTAAATCAAACCTATACCAGCGAATAGAAACCACTTTGCAAGGTTTCTATTCGTTTTTGTTTGCGTTGGTTGATTGGGGTGAGCAGGATTTTATGCTATACTAGAAGTAGGAAATCTGAGCAGTAGAAGTGTGTTACTGTCTATCTCAGCGCAAGAAAGTCTTTATGATGGAGGTGATCAAATGACGAGTCTTTTGGTGGAGCTATATGATCGGCATGTATTGGAAAAGAATGTCTACCAAGCCTTTATCAGTGATTGTGATGAGATTCTTTTTCTATCTTTGACGAAAATAAGCAATGAAGAGAAGCTCTCTCTCCGTCAGTTTATCATGGAAGAGGTACCTCATATCCAACGAGTGACCTTTCGTCAGTTATCCTTAGAACAACTAGCAAACCAGTTAGATTATTGTCTAGCAGGCTATGACCAGGTTCTTCTTGATGTTTTTGGTGGGGATTCGCTACTAGCCTTATCTCTCTATCAATACGGCTTGGATCGCCACCTCCCCATCGTTGCCATGGATGTCGAGCGGGGAAAACAATACCAATGGGTAGCCGGTCAGTTAGAAAAAGAAGACATGGACATTCCAACCCTAAGCATCCAACAGTTGATAGCCTTGCGTGGTGGAAAAATGCTCAAATCAAAACGCCCTATCCACTCAGCTCAGCAAATTGCAGCCATCAAAAAGCTAGCTATCTTTGCCATTGCCAATCCTGCCCACTGGTATCAAGTGACCCAATTTTTCTCTCTAGCTAAGACCAATGACCTGCATGCTGAGACAGAAAAGATACTGGAAAACAATGGCAGGTATTATCACTATCCAAAATCCCTTATTCCTTTACTTGTGGAAGCAGGGATGCTTTGTATTGAAAGCGAGGACAAGAAACGAGTAGCATACAGCTTTCCAAGTCAAGAAGCTCAAGTCTTTTGCCGCAATAAGGGACATATTTTAGAGGTATATCTCTATCTCTTGGCGCTTGAATCTCAGCTGTTTGATGAGTGCATGATAGGAGGTGAGATTGATTGGAATGGCATCTTTCCAGAGGCGGATAATGTCCAAAATGAGATTGATGTCATTCTGAGAAAGGGACGCTCGATTACCTTTATCTCCTGCAAGATGACGGATTTATCAGTTGAAGCCATCAATGAACTAGAAGTCTATGCCAATCATTTTGCTGGGGAGAGTTGTCTCAAGTTAATTGTCTGTACGGGGAAAATCAATCCTGCTTATGCCAATCGTTGCCAGGAATATGGTGTGCTGGTCATTAGGAGTGAGCAGATCCCCAATCTCATTCCCATGTTGAAAAAATACTCTAAGAGGTTTAAAAGGTAGAAAAGTAATATGAAAGGCTGGAATTCCAGTCTTTTTTAGTTCTTTTTCGAATAAATGAGAAAAGGAGGTAGACCATGTTTGTAGCCAGAGATGCCAAGGGAAAATTGGTAAATGCCCTCGAAAAAGACGTGACAAGACAAGATTATACTTGTCCAGCCTGTGGGGGCGGACTACGATTACGCCAAGGACAGAGCATTCGAACGCATTTCGCTCATGAATCTTTAAGAGATTGTATGGCTATTTTTGAGAATGAAAGTCCAGAACACTTGGGCAACAAAGAGGCCCTCTATCACTGGGCCAAGAAGGACAATCAGGTTGCCGTAGAATATAGTCTGCCCGAGATTCAGCAGATAGCAGATGTTCTCGTCAATGAGAAACTAGCTCTGGAGGTTCAGTGTAGCCCCTTGTCTCAAAAGCTTTTAGGCGATAGAAGCCAAGGATACCGTAGCCAGGGCTATCAGGTTATCTGGCTACTGGGAGAAAAACTCTGGTTAAAAGAGCGATTAACACAACTGCAAAGAGGATTCCTCTATTTTAGTCAAAATATGGGATTCTATGTTTGGGAACTAGATCTCAAAAATCAAGTTCTGAGACTCAAATATCTTCTGCATCAGGACCTACGTGGCAAGCTTCATTTTCAGGTCAAGGAATTTCCCTTTGGTCAAGGAAATCTCTTGGAAATTTTACGATTCCCTTATCAGAAACAAAAACTGTCTTGTTTTGCAGTTGTGCAAGATACCACTATCTGTCACTACATTCGCCAACAGTTGTACTACCAAACCCCTTACTGGATGAAAAAACAGGAGGAAGCTTATCATCAAGGAGACAATTTATTAAACCGTCAACTGGACGACTGGTATCCCCAAGTCAGACCAATAGAATCGGGTGATTTTTTGCAGATTGAAACGGATTTGACTAGCTATTATAGAAATTTTCAGGCTTACTATCAAAAAAATCCGAAAAATAATCGCCAAAAGCTCTATCCACCAGCCTTTTATCACTTATATTTCTCAAAAAATGTGGTAAAATAGAAAGGATGGAGGAATCTTATGGTATTACAACGACATGAAATAAATGAAAAAGATACATGGGATCTTTCAACAATCTACCCAACAGACCAAGCTTGGGAAGAATCCTTGAAAGATTTAACTGAAAAAGTACAAACAGCATCTCAGTATGAGGGGCATCTCTTGGATAGCGCAGACAGTTTGCTTGAGATTACAGAATTTTCACTTGACTTGGAACGCCAAGTTGAAAAGCTTTATGTCTATGCACATATGAAAAATGACCAGGACACGCGTGAAGCCAAGTATCAAGAGTACTATGCCAAGGCAATGACCCTATACAGTCAGTTAGAACAAGCCTTTTCATTCTATGAACCTGAGTTTATGGAGATTAGCGAAGAGCAGTATGCGGCCTTCCTAGAAGCTCAACCAAAACTCCAAGTTTACAAGCACTTTTTTGACAAGCTCTTGCAAAAGAAAGACCATGTTCTTTCGCAACGTGAGGAAGAATTGCTTGCTGGAGCAGGAGAAATCTTTGGCTCTGCTAGTGAAACTTTCGCTATTTTGGACAACGCGGATATTAGCTTCCCATATGTCCTTGATGACGAAGGCAAGGAAGTGCAACTCTCACACGGTACTTACATCCATTTGATGGAGTCTAAAAACCGTGAAGTGCGTCGTGGTGCCTATGAAGCCCTTTATGCGACTTACGAGCAATTCCAACATACTTATGCTAAGACTTTGCAGACAAATGTTAAGGTGCAAAACTACCGAGCAAAAGTTCGCAACTATAAGAGTGCTCGCCATGCAGCCCTCGCAGCAAATTTTGTTCCAGAAAGTGTCTATGACAATCTAGTAGCAGCAGTTCGCAAGCATTTGCCGCTCTTGCATCGTTACCTAAAACTTCGTTCTAAAATCTTGGGTATTTCCGACCTCAAGATGTACGATGTCTACACACCGCTTTCGTCAGTAGATTATAGCTTTACCTACGAAGAAGCCTTGAAAAAGGCAGAAGAAGCTTTGGCAGTTTTAGGTGACGACTATTTGAGCCGTGTTAAACGTGCCTTTAGCGAGCGTTGGATTGATGTCTATGAAAACCAAGGCAAGCGTTCTGGTGCCTATTCTGGTGGGTCTTACGATACAAATGCCTTCATGCTTCTCAACTGGCAGGACAATCTAGATAATCTCTTTACCCTTGTCCATGAGACTGGTCACAGTATGCACTCCAGCTATACTCGTGAAACCCAACCTTATGTTTACGGAGATTACTCAATTTTCTTGGCTGAGATTGCCTCAACGACCAATGAAAATATCTTGACGGAGAAATTACTGGAAGAAGTAGAAGACGATGCAACTCGCTTTGCTATCCTCAATAACTTCTTGGACGGTTTCCGTGGAACGGTCTTCCGCCAAACTCAATTCGCTGAGTTCGAACATGCCATTCACCAAGCAGACCAAAATGGAGAAGTCTTGACAAGTGATTTTCTGAATAAACTCTACGCTGACTTGAACCAAGAGTACTATGGACTCAGCAAGGAAGACAATCCTCAAATCCAGTACGAATGGGCACGCATTCCTCATTTCTACTATAACTACTATGTTTATCAGTATTCAACAGGTTTTGCAGCTGCTTCAGCCTTGGCTGAGAAGATTGTCCATGGAAGTCAAGAAGACCGTGACCGCTATATCGACTACCTCAAGGCTGGTAAGTCTGACTATCCGCTTAATGTTATGAGAAAAGCGGGAGTGGATATGGAGAAGGAAGACTATCTCAACGACGCCTTTGCAGTCTTTGAACGCCGTTTAAATGAGTTTGAAGCCCTTGTTGAAAAATTGGGACTGGCTTAAGATGGTAGAGTCTTATAGTAAAAATGCCAATCACAATATGCGTCGTCCCGTCGTCAAGGAAGAAATCGTAGAGTTTATGCGCCAGCGTCAAAAGCAGGTGACAGGTTCCTTGAAAGAATTGGAGACCTTCGCTCGCAAGGAGAATATTCCCATTATTCCTCATGAAACAGTTGCTTATTTCCGTTTTCTCATGGAAAGTCTGCAACCCAAGAACATTTTGGAAATTGGGACAGCAATTGGTTTTTCAGCCCTCCTGATGGCAGAACATGCGCCAAATGCAAAGATTACAACCATTGACCGTAATCCTGAGATGATCGGCTTTGCCAAGGAAAACTTTGCCCAGTTTGACAGTCGTAAGCAAATCACCCTCTTAGAGGGAGATGCAGTCGATGTTTTATCTAGTCTGACAGAAACATATGACTTTGTCTTTATGGATTCAGCCAAGTCCAAGTACATCGTCTTTTTACCAGAAATCCTCAAACACTTGGAAGTTGGTGGAGTAGTGGTCTTGGACGATATTTTCCAAGGAGGCGATGTTGCCAAGGATATCATGGAAGTCCGACGTGGTCAAAGAACTATTTACCGTGGTTTGCAAAGACTTTTTGAAGCAACTTTGGACAATCCAGATTTAACGGCAACTCTAGTTCCGCTTGGGGATGGCATTCTCATGCTACGCAAGAATGTAGCAGATGTGCAACTTCCTGAGAGTGAATGATTTTCAGAAAAATTTAAGAAATTATAGTAAAATAGATAAGGTAACACTTACCGTAAAAGGAGTAAAAATGAAGAAAAAACTTATGGCAGGAGCCATCACACTTTTATCAGTAGCAACACTTGCAGCTTGTTCAAACAGTTCTGAAGGGAAAGATTTGATCAGTATGAAGGGCGATGTGATTACAGAACATCAATTCTTTGAAGAAGTAAAGAACAATCCAACTGCACAACAAGTCTTGCTCAATATGACCATCCAAAAAGTATTTGAACAACAATATGGATCAGAGGTAACGGATAAAGATGTGGATGACGCCGTTGCTGAAGAACAAAAGAAATACGGCGATAGCTACAACAGCGTGCTTCAACGTGCAGGTATGACACCTGAGACTCGTAAAGCTCAAATCCGTACCAGCAAATTGGTTGAATTAGCGGTTAAGAAGGCTGCTGAGAGTGAGTTGACAGACGAAGCCTACCAAAAAGCTTTTGAGTCTTACACACCAGACGTAACAGCTCAAATCATCCGTTTGGATAATGAAGACAAGGCAAAAGAAGTGCTTGAGAAAGCTAAAGCAGAAGGTGCAGATTTTGCTCAGTTGGCAAAAGACAACTCTAACGACGACAAAACAAAAGAAAATGGTGGAGAAATCACTTTTGACTCTGCTTCAACAGAACTTCCAGAACAAGTCAAGAAAGCAGCTTTTGCTTTGGATGTGAACGGGGTTTCTGATGTGATTACAGCTACTGGAACACAAGCCTACAGTAGTCAGTTCTACATCGTCAAAGTAACGAAGAAAACAGAAAAATCTTCTAATATCGAGGATTATAAAGAAAAATTGAAGACCATCATCTTGACTCAAAAACAAAATGATTCAGCCTTTGTTCAAGGAGTAATTGGTAAAGAATTGCAAGCAGCAAACATCAAGGTTAAAGACCAATCATTCCAAAACATCTTCACCCAATACATCGGTGGTGGTGACTCAAGCTCAAGTAGCAGTTCTTCATCTAACTAAGAAAGCAAAAAACAAATCTCAAAAGAGATTTGTTTTTTTTATACCTGATACTAGAAAATGGGTAAAATTCGAAGGATTAAAGGATAAGAGTTTTTTTCTTTCTGAAAAAGTGGTATAATAGCAATCAAAACTAGAAAATAAAACGGAATTGGGAACAGAAGCGTCTGTTCCTATTAGAGTGGTGAAATATGAAAATTAGTAAAAGGCACCTACTAAACTATTCCATTTTGATCCCTTACTTCCTTTTATCGATTTTGGGGCTGATTGTGGTGTACTCGACAACGAGTGCAACCTTGATTGAAGAAGGAAAAAGCGCCTTTCAATTGGTGCGTAACCAGGGGATCTTCTGGATAGCTAGTTTGATTCTGATTGCCTTAATCTATAAATTAAAATTAGGATTCTTAAGAAATGGTCGTCTCATCTTTATCGTAATGATTGTGGAGATGGTTCTTTTAGCTCTGGCGCGGCTGGTCGGAACACCTGTCAATGGAGCTTACGGATGGATTTCTGTAGGACCTGTAACGATTCAGCCGGCTGAATACCTTAAGATTATCATCATCTGGTATTTGGCGCATCGTTTTTCAAAACAACAAGATGAGATTGCGGTTTATGACTTCCAGGTTTTGACACAGAATCAGTGGCTACCTCGAGCTTTTAATGACTGGCGTTTTGTTCTGCTGGTTCTGATTGGTAGCTTGGGAATTTTCCCAGACTTGGGAAATGCGACCATCTTGGTCTTGGTGGCGCTCATCATGTATACCGTAAGTGGGATCGCCTATCGTTGGTTCTCGACCATTTTGGCTCTCTTGGCAGGGAGCTCAATGTTAGTCTTATCTGTCATTCGCTTTGTTGGGGTTGAAAAGTTCTCTCAAATTCCTGTATTTGGTTACGTTGCTAAACGTTTTAGTGCCTTCTTTAATCCCTTTAATGACTTGGCGGGTGCAGGGCACCAGCTCGCAAATTCCTACTATGCAATGGTAAATGGTGGCTGGTTCGGACTGGGACTGGGAAATTCTATTGAGAAGCGTGGTTATCTGCCAGAAGCCCATACGGATTTTGTCTTTTCGATTGTTATCGAGGAGTTTGGATTCGTAGGAGCCAGTATGATTTTGGCTTTACTCTTCTTCTTGATTTTGCGAATCATCTTGGTTGGTATTCGAGCAAAGGACCCCTTTAACTCTATGGTTGCTATTGGCGTCGGAGGGATGATCCTTGTTCAGGTCTTTGTCAATATAGGTGGGATTTCAGGGTTGATTCCTTCTACAGGGGTAACCTTCCCCTTCCTTTCACAAGGTGGGAACAGTCTCCTAGTATTATCCGTAGCCATCGCGCTTGTACTGAACATTGATGCCAGTGAAAAACGTGCCAAACTTATCAGAGAATACGAAAATCAAACCGATGAAAATCTGTAAGGATTGAATGGAAAGGAAAGTATATGTCTCTTCAAAAATTAGAAAACTATAGTAATAAAGCAGTCGTCCAAGAAGAAGTCTTGATTCTGACGGAGCTATTAGAAGATATCACAAAAAATATGCTGGCGCCAGAAACCTTTGAAAAGATTATCCAGTTGAAGGAATTATCAACTAGCGAGAATTATCAAGGGCTAAATGACCTAGTGACCAGTCTTTCGAATGAAGAAATGATTTACATTTCACGCTATTTCTCAATCCTTCCACTCTTGATCAATATCTCTGAGGATGTGGATTTGGCCTATGAAATCAATCACCAAAATAATATTGACCAAGACTATCTAGGGAAATTATCTACAACCATTAAAATGGTGGCTGAAAAAGAAAATGCAGCTACCATTTTGGAGCAGCTGAATGTTGTGCCTGTTCTGACTGCCCATCCGACTCAGGTCCAACGTAAGAGTATGCTGGACTTGACCAATCACATCCATACTCTCTTGCGTAAGTACCGTGATGTCAAACTAGGCTTGATTAACAAAGAAAAATGGCACACAGATCTCCGTCGTTATATTGAGATTATCATGCAAACGGACATGATTCGCGAGAAGAAATTGAAGGTAACCAACGAAATCACCAACGTGATGGAGTACTACCAAAGTTCTTTCCTGAATGCTGTTCCACGTTTAACGGCTGAGTATAAGAAACTAGCTAAAGAACAAGGTATCGAGCTCCAACATCCAAAACCGATTACTATGGGGATGTGGATTGGAGGAGACCGTGATGGAAATCCTTTCGTAACAGCGGAAACCCTCAATAAATCAGCCTTGACTCAGTGCGAAGTCATCATGAACTACTATGATGAAAAGATTTATAATCTTTATCGTGAATTCTCACTCTCAACCAGTATTGTGAATGTCAGCGACAAGGTTCGTGAGATGGCGCTGAAGTCACAGGATAACTCCATTTACCGTGAAAAAGAACTCTATCGTCGTGCCCTCTTTGACATCCAAGCTAAGATGCAGGCAACCAAGGCTTATTTGATTGAAGACAAGGACCTTCAGCCTAGATATGCCACTGCAGATGAATTTTATCAAGATTTGTTGGCCATTCGCGACTCTCTATTAGAGAACAAAGGGGAATACCTGATTTCAGGAGAATTTGTCGAGTTGATGCAAGCTGTCGAAATCTTTGGTTTCTACCTTGCTTCTATTGATATGCGCCAAGACTCTAGTGTTCATGAAGCTTGTGTGGCTGAATTGCTAGCATCTGCTGGCATCAACGACCACTATAGCGATCTGTCTGAAGATGAAAAATGCGCTCTCCTCCTAAAAGAGTTGGAAGAAGATCCTCGTATCCTCTCAGCGACTCATGCTGAAAAGTCAGAACTGCTTGAAAAAGAACTCTCTATCTTTAAAGCTGCCCGCAAGTTGAAGGATAAACTGGGTGAAAATGTCATTCGTCAAACAATTATCTCACATGCAACAAGTGTATCTGATATGCTAGAACTAGCCATCATGCTCAAGGAAGTCGGCTTGGTGGATGCTCAAAAAGCCCGTGTTCAGATTGTTCCCCTGTTTGAAACGATCGAGGACTTGGATCATTCGGAAGAAACCATGAGAAAATATTTCTCTCTTCCTTTGGCTAAAAAATGGATTGCTTCAAAAGATAATTACCAAGAAATCATGCTTGGCTACTCTGATAGTAACAAGGACGGTGGTTACCTGTCATCGTGTTGGACTCTCTATAAAGCTCAACAACAACTGACTGCTATTGGGGATGAATTTGGCGTTAAAGTCACTTTCTTCCATGGTCGTGGTGGGACTGTCGGTCGTGGTGGTGGTCCAACATATGAAGCCATTACATCTCAACCGCTCAAGTCTATAAAGGACCGTATCCGTCTGACTGAGCAAGGAGAAGTGATTGGAAACAAATACGGAAACAAAGACGCTGCATATTACAACCTTGAGATGCTGGTTTCTGCAGCCATTAACCGTATGATTACCAAGAAGAAGAGTGATACCAACACATCAAATCGTTACGAAGCTATCATGGATCAAGTAGTGGATCGTAGCTACGATATCTACCGTGACTTGGTCTTTGGAAATGAACATTTCTATGACTACTTCTTTGAATCAAGTCCGATCAAGGCTATTTCAAGCTTCAATATCGGTTCGCGTCCAGCAGCTCGTAAGACCATCACTGAAATTGGCGGTTTGCGTGCCATTCCTTGGGTCTTCTCATGGTCACAAAGTCGTGTCATGTTCCCTGGATGGTATGGTGTAGGATCAAGCTTTAAAGAGTTTATTGATCAAGATCCGAAAAATATCGAGTTTCTTCGTGACATGTACCAAAACTGGCCTTTCTTCCAATCATTGCTTTCCAATGTAGACATGGTCTTGTCTAAGTCTAATATGAACATTGCCTTTGAATATGCCAAGCTCTGTGAAGATGAAGAAGTGCAAGCTATCTTTTACACTATTTTAGATGAATGGCAATTGACCAAGGATGTTATTTTAGCTATCGAAGGTTATGACGAACTCTTGGCAGAAAACTCTTACCTAAAAGACAGTCTAAACTATCGTATGCCTTACTTTAATATCCTTAACTACATTCAGTTGGAGTTGATTAAACGTCAACGTCGTGGTGAATTGTCAGCAGACGAAGAAAGATTGATTCATACAACCATTAACGGAATTGCAACAGGTTTGCGTAATTCAGGTTGATATTTTCTAAACTTCCTCTTTTTCTAGGGGAAGTTTTTGAATAGTTTAAAAAATTCTAAAAATAGTCTTGACAAGTAATTGAAAAATGATATAATTTAAACATTCAGAGAGTAATCATTGAAGTTTTTTAGAGAGTCTGTGGTTGGTGGAAACAGATAGATGAAAGTGATGAAAATTGGGCTGAATGTTATAAAGAATTTGAAATCATAAGAATTCGGTGAGCACACCTTACAGTGCAACTCGTGAAGCGAGATTGAGAGATAGGGGGATTCCCTATAATTGAGGTGGCACCGCGCATAGACGTCCTCACACAAGTTTTTTGTGTGAGGACTTTTTCTATTAGGAGGATGATGATGGAATTTAAACGATGGCATCGCTTGATGATGTAATTTAAAAAGTTAAGATAAAAGAATTAAGGAGAAAGAAAAATGAAAAATAAACGTTTGATTGGAATTATCGTTGGATTAGCAGTATTGGTAGTGGCTAGCTTGATTTATTCATCAATGAACAAGCCAGGAGCTAAGGAAGAGCAAAAGGTTGCTAAGGTTGGTGTCCTTCAGTTTGTTAGTCACCCATCCTTGGACTTGATTTACCAAGGGATTCAAGATGGACTAGCTGAAGAAGGCTATAAGGACGATCAAGTAAAAATCGACTTTATGAACTCTGAAGGAGATCAGAGCAAGGTTGCAACCATGAGTAAACAATTGGTAGCAAATGGAAACGATGTCGTTGTTGGGATTGCAACACCAGCAGCTCAAGGACTTGCAAGTGCTACTAAAGACTTACCAGTTATCATGGCTGCTGTAACAGATCCAATTGGTGCTAATTTGGTTAAAGATTTGAAAAAACCAGGTGGCAACATTACAGGAGTATCAGACCATAACCCAGCAGAACAACAAGTAGAACTCATTAAAGCTTTGACACCTGATGTTAAAACAATCGGAGCCCTCTACTCAAGTAGCGAAGATAACTCAAAATCGCAAGTTGAGGAATTCAAGGCTTATGCTGAAAAAGCAGGCTTGAAAGTCGAAACCTTTGCCGTTCCATCAACCAACGAAATTGCTTCAACTGTTAATGTTATGACCAGCAAGGTCGACGCTATCTGGGTTCCAATTGATAACACCATTGCATCAGCCTTCCCAACAGTTGTATCAAGCAACCAAACAGCTAAAAAACCAATCTACCCAAGCGCAACTGCCATGGTAGAAGCAGGAGGTCTGGCATCTGTAGTAGTTGACCAACACGATCTTGGAGTGGCTACTGGTAAGATGATTGCTAAAGTTTTGAAAGGTGAAAAACCAGCTGATACGCCAGTTAATGTCTTTTCAACTGGTAAGTCAGTGATTAACAAAAAGCTAGCGCAGGAACTTGGTATCACCATTCCTGAGTCCGTTCTAAAAGAAGCAGGGCAAGTGATTGAATAAGGATAAAGGAGGAGTTGGGGACATCTCCTCCCATTTTTACTAAAGAAAGAAATGAGTGAAAGATTATGATAGTATCCATTATTTCTCAGGGGATGGTCTGGGCGATTTTAGGTTTGGGAATCTTTATGACTTTTCGAATTTTGAATTTTCCAGATATGACTACTGAAGGTTCTTTTCCTCTTGGGGGAGCAGTAGCTGTAACCTTGATAACACAGGGAGTCAACCCATTTTTAGCAACCCTTGCCGCAGTAGGAGCGGGCTGTCTAGCTGGAATGGCGACAGGTCTCTTATATACCAAAGGAAAAATCCCAACTCTCTTATCAGGAATTCTGGTCATGACTTCCTGCCATTCCATCATGCTCATGATTATGGGGCGTGCCAATCTGGGGCTTCTTGGAACCAAGCAAATTCAGGATTTCTTGCCTTTCGATTCAGACCTTAACCAACTCCTGACTGGATTAATCTTTGTAGCTCTTGTTATTGGTCTCATGCTCTTTTTCCTTGATACCAAACTAGGTCAGGCCTACATCGCTACAGGTGACAATCCTGATATGGCTCGTAGCTTTGGTATCAATACGGGACGTATGGAACTCATGGGTTTGGTTCTCTCAAATGGGATTATCGCGCTTGCAGGGGCCTTAATTGCTCAACAAGAAGGATACGCGGATGTTTCTCGAGGAATTGGCGTGATTGTCGTAGGGCTTGCTAGCTTGATTATTGGTGAGGTTTTGTTCAAGAGTTTGACCCTGGCAGAGCGACTCATGACCATCGTCGTAGGGTCTATTGCTTATCAATTCCTCGTTTGGGGAGTGATTGCTCTTGGGTTTAATACAAGTTATCTGCGTTTGTATAGCGCCTTAATTTTGGCAGTTTGCCTTATGATTCCAACCTTCAAAAGCAAATACCTGAAAGGAGTCAAGTTTAGCAAATGACAGCAATTGTAGAATTAAAAAATGCTACCAAAGTCATCACGAATGACTTTGATGAGGAAAAAATCATTCTGAATGATGTTTCTCTTGAAATTTTCGAACATGATTTCATTACCATCCTAGGTGGAAATGGAGCTGGGAAGTCAACGCTTTTTAACACTATTGCAGGTACCTTACCTTTAACAAGTGGAAGTATCCGTATCATGGGGGAGAATGTGACGCATTTTTCACCTGAAAAGCGGGCTAAGTACTTGTCTCGCGTCTTTCAGGATCCCAAGATGGGAACAGCCCCTCGTATGACGGTAGCGGAAAATCTCTTGATTGCCAAGTTTCGTGGTGAGAAGAGAGGACTCCTTCCTAGGAGACTTTCAAGCCATAGAGAAGAGTTCCAGACTACCATTGAAAAAGTGGGAAATGGCCTTGAAAAACATCTGGACACTCCTATTGAATTTTTATCAGGTGGACAACGTCAGGCTTTGAGTCTCTTGATGGCTACCTTGAAGCGACCAGAGTTGCTCTTGTTGGATGAACACACAGCAGCACTCGACCCCAAGACCAGCGTGGCTTTGATGGAGTTAACAGATGACTTTGTCAGCAAGGATCATCTAACAGCCTTGATGATTACCCACCATATGGAAGATGCACTGAAGTATGGAAACCGTCTGATTGTCATGAAGGAAGGTCGCATCATCCAAGACCTCAATAAAGAAGAAAAAGCTAAGATGAAAATTTCAGACTACTATCAATTATTTGAATAGATGAGTGAAGTAATCATCAAAAAATAGAGAAGAGAAACTTAGAAGCATTAAAGTGTTTCTGAGTTTTTTATCTCCTCTTTCTATCTAGAAAAATAAGGCAAAGAGAATTACGGAAAGCGTATGAAATGGTTTACTTTTTTTCAGAAATAAGCTATACTAGTTTACGTGAAACTATGATAAGATGGAGGTATTGTGTATGGTTGACAAGCAAGTCATTGAAGAAATCAAAAACAATGCCAACATTGTGGAAGTCATAGGTGATGTGATTTCTTTACAGAAGGCTGGACGGAACTATTTAGGGCTCTGTCCTTTTCATGGTGAAAAGACCCCCTCTTTCAACGTTGTGGAAGACAAGCAGTTTTATCACTGTTTTGGATGTGGGCGTTCAGGAGATGTCTTTAAGTTCATCGAAGAATACCAAGGTGTGTCCTTCATGGAAGCCGTTCAGCTCTTAGGAGAGCGCGTCGGTATTCAACTGGCTACGCCGGTACAGTCTCGTCCTCAACAAACTTCCCCTCATCAAGCTCTATACGATATGCATGAAGAAGCTGCCCGTTTTTACCATGCCATCCTCATGACGACCAAGATGGGAGAAGAAGCAAGGGCTTATCTCTACAAACGCGGATTGACAGATGATGTTCTGAAGCACTTTCAGATTGGACTAGCTCCAGCAGAGAGAACTTATCTCTATCAACGTTTGGCTGACAAGTTTGAGGAAAAGGATTTATTGGATTCTGGCCTGTTTTATCTGTCAGATGGTAATAAATTTTATGATACTTTTTTTGGACGGATCATCTTTCCTTTGACCAATGACAAGGGGCAGGTTATTGCATTTTCAGGTCGTATCTGGCAAGAAACGGACAGTCAGACTGCTAAGTATAAAAATAGTCGCTCAACAGTAATTTTTAACAAGAGTTACGAATTGTATCATTTGGACAAGGCAAAAAAGGGAACAGGTAAGATTACAGAGCTCTATCTGATGGAAGGCTTCATGGATGTGATTGCAGCCTACCGTGCTGGTATAGAAAATGCTGTAGCTTCCATGGGAACAGCCTTAAGCAAGGAGCATGTTGATCACCTCAAACGCTTCACCAAAAAGATAGTTCTCAGCTATGATGGTGACAAGGCAGGACAGGCAGCGACAGCCAAGGCTCTAGACGAGTTAAAAGACTTTTCAGTGGAGGTTGTTCGAATACCTGATGCCATGGACCCAGATGAGTATTTGCAAAAGAATTCTTCTGAAGATCTGGCTTACCTTTTAACCAAGACTCGGATTAGTCCTATTGAGTTCTATATTCACCAGCTCAAGCCTGAAAATAGTGATAACTTACAGGCGCAAATTGAGTTCATTGAAAAGATTGCGCCCCTAATCGCCAAAGAAAAGTCTATCACTGCCCAGAATTCTTATATCCACATTCTGGCGGATAATCTACCTTCTTTTGATTACCAGCAGGTGGAGCAGATTGTAAATGAAAGTCGCATTGTTCAGAGGCAGGAAAGAGTCAAAGAGGAGCAACCTCCAGCAGCGATTAGTATACCTGTAACGCGACAATTGACAGCAGTCATGAGAGCAGAGGCTCATCTCCTTTATAGGATGGCTGAGAATCCAGTTGTGTTAAACGACTACCGATTAAGAGAAGATTTTTTCTTTGATACCCCAGAATTTCAAATTCTTTACGAATTATTAAGTGAGCAGGGAGAAATCGGCTCAGAGGAGCTTTCTCATCAGACACCTGAGGTTGAAAATGCTTGGTACCACGTGCTTAGTCTGGATTTGCCAGCTGAGATGTCGCCTCAAGAGCTAATGGAAGTCGAAGCGACTCGAAACCGTGCTCTCCTCAGCAAGGACAACTTACGAATTAAAAAGAAAGTGCAGGAAGCTAGTCATGTAGGAGATACAGACACAGCCTTGGAAGAATTGCAACGATTGATTTCCCAAAAGAGAAGAATGGAGTAATAATGGCAACAAAACAAAAAGAAGTAACCACATTTGATGTGCAAGTAGCAGACTTTATCCGTAACCACAAAAAAACAGGAACAGCAACAGACGATGAAATCAACTCAAGTCTGGTTATTCCTTTTACCCTTGATGCAGACGGCATTGAAGACCTTTTGCAACGGATTCAGGATGCTGGAATTTCTATCACAGATAACGAAGGAAATCCAAGTGCGCGTGTTCTTAGTGCAGAAGAAGAACCAGAACTCAGTGATGAGGACTTGATTGGCTCAACATCTGCCAAGGTTAATGACCCTGTTCGTATGTATTTGAAGGAAATTGGGGTTGTTCCTCTCTTGACCAACGAAGAAGAAAAAGAATTGGCCCTAGCTGTTGAAGCTGGTGATATCGAAGCCAAACAGCGTCTTGCAGAAGCCAACCTTCGTTTGGTGGTTTCTATCGCTAAGCGCTACGTAGGGCGTGGCATGCAGTTTCTTGACTTGATCCAAGAAGGAAACATGGGCTTGATGAAAGCCGTAGACAAATTTGACTATTCAAAAGGCTTTAAGTTTTCTACTTATGCAACTTGGTGGATTCGTCAGGCGATTACCCGTGCCATCGCTGATCAAGCTCGTACTATTCGTATCCCTGTTCACATGGTGGAAACCATTAACAAGCTTGTCCGTGAACAACGTAATCTCCTTCAAGAATTGGGTCAAGATCCAACTCCCGAACAAATCGCTGAGCGCATGGATATGACACCTGACAAGGTACGTGAAATCTTGAAAATCGCCCAAGAGCCAGTATCTCTTGAAACACCGATTGGTGAAGAGGACGATAGCCATCTTGGGGACTTTATCGAAGACGAAGTGATTGAGAATCCAGTGGACTACACAACTCGTATCGTTTTACGTGAGCAGTTGGATGAAGTCTTGGATACTCTCACAGATCGTGAAGAAAACGTCTTGCGCTTGCGCTTCGGTTTGGACGATGGGAAAATGCGTACTCTTGAAGATGTTGGGAAAGTCTTTAACGTGACTCGTGAGCGTATCCGTCAGATCGAGGCCAAGGCTTTGAGAAAATTGCGCCAACCAAGTCGCAGCAAACCCCTTCGTGATTTTATTGAAGATTAAGAGTGAGGAATAACATGGCTTATACAGAAGAGCAAATTGAAACGATCAAAACACGCATTTTAAATGCTTTGGAAGAAGTCATCGACCCTGAGTTGGGGATTGATATTGTCAACCTAGGTTTGATTTATGAAATTCGTTTTGATGGTGAAACAGGTCACACTGAAATTGATATGACCTTGACAACTATGGGCTGCCCACTGGCTGACCTTTTGACAGACCAGATACATGATGCGATGACAGATGTGCCTGAGGTAACCAATACCGAAGTTAAATTGGTCTGGTATCCAGCTTGGACGGTTGAAAAAATGAGCCGATACGCGCGTATCGCCCTAGGAATTAAATAAAGACTAAAAAAATGAGAGAGACGATTGGAAAATAAGGTAATTTTATCCTTTTTCCTTTGGTCTCTTCTTTCTTTTGCTGATTTTCTGGAAATAAAATGGTATAATGGAAGGTATGGAAAACGAAAAATTGCGTATTAATATGCTGAGTTCAAGTGAAAAAGTAGCTGGTCAAGGAGTGTCAGGAGCTTATCGAGAATTGGTTAGTCTCCTTCACCGTGATGCCAAAGATCAGTTGATTGTTACAGAGAATCTTCCTGTAGAAGCGGATGTAACTCACTTTCATACCATTGATTTCCCCTATTATTTATCTACTTTCCAAAAGAAACGCTCTGGGAGAAAAATTGGCTATGTGCATTTTTTGCCTGATACGCTTGAGGGGAGTTTGAAGATTCCATTTTTCCTAAAAGGAATTGTCAAACGCTATGTTTTTTCCTTTTACAACCGAATGGAACACTTGGTGGTGGTCAATCCCATGTTTATCGAGGATTTAGTGGCTGCTGGTATTCCGCGTGAAAAAGTAACTTATATTCCAAATTTTGTAAACAAAGAAAAATGGCATCCATTACCAGCTGAACAGGTTGCACAACTCCGGAAGGAAATGGATCTTGCGGAAGATCAGTTTGTCGTAATCGGTGCGGGTCAGGTTCAGAAACGTAAAGGAATTGATGATTTTATCCGTCTTGCTGAGGAATTACCAGAAATTACCTTTATCTGGGCAGGTGGTTTTTCATTTGGTGGGATGACAGATGGTTATGAACGCTACAAGAAGATAATGGACAATCCACCTGAAAATCTTATTTTCCCTGGGATTGTGTCACCGGAACGGATGCGGGAACTTTATGCTATGGCGGATCTATTCTTGCTACCAAGTTACAATGAATTATTCCCTATGACTATCTTAGAGGCCGCTAGTTGCGAGGCTCCTATTATGTTAAGAGATTTGGATCTGTATAAGGTTATTCTTGATGGGAATTATCGTGCTACAAGTGATGTTTCCGAGATGAGAGAAGCAATCCTAGAATACAAGAATGACCCTGAAGCCTTAAAGGACTTGAAAGAAAAAGCTCGCGAGATCTCCAAAGAGTACTCTGAGGAGCATTTGTTGGAAATCTGGTTAAAATTTTATCGAGAACAGGCTGCTTTGGGCAAAAAGTGAGGTAATTTATGCGAATTGGTTTATTTACAGATACCTATTTCCCTCAGGTTTCCGGGGTCGCGACTAGTATTCGGACTTTGAAAACTGAGCTTGAAAAGCAGGGGCATGCAGTTTTTATCTTTACAACAACAGATAAAGATGTGAACCGCTACGAGGATTGGCAAATTATTCGCATTCCGAGTGTCCCTTTCTTTGCGTTTAAGGATCGACGATTTGCCTACCGAGGTTTTACAAAGGCGCTTGAAATTGCCAAGCAGTATCAACTCGATATTATTCATACCCAGACAGAATTTTCTCTTGGTTTGTTAGGAATTTGGATTGCGAGAGAATTGAAAATTCCAGTTATTCATACCTACCATACCCAGTATGAAGACTATGTGCATTACATTGCTAAGGGCATGCTAATTCGTCCGAGTATGGTAAAATATTTGGTGCGTGGCTTCCTTCATGATGTAGATGGCGTGATTTGCCCTAGTGAGATTGTTCGTGACCTTTTATCTAAATACAAAGTCAAGGTTGAAAAGCGTGTCATCCCAACTGGAATTGAGCTGGCTAAGTTTGAACGACCTGAGATCAAAGAGGAAAACTTACTAGAGCTTCGTTCGAAGTTAGGTATTCAGGAAGGCGAGAAAATGCTGCTGAGCCTTTCTCGTATCTCCTTTGAGAAGAATATCCAAGCAGTCTTAGTCGCCTTTGCACAGGTTTTGAAAGAAGAAGACAAGGTTAAGCTGGTTGTTGCTGGAGACGGACCTTATCTGGACAGTCTGAAAGAACAAGCAGGGAAATTAAACATACAAAAACATGTGATTTTTACAGGTATGATTGCTCCCAGTGAGACAGCCTTGTACTATAAAGCAGCTGATTTCTTTATTTCAGCCTCTACGAGTGAAACTCAGGGTTTAACCTATCTAGAAAGTCTAGCCAGTGGAACGCCTGTTATTGCTCATGGCAACCCCTATCTTGAAAATCTGATTAATGATAAAATGTTTGGGACCCTCTACTATGGAGAACGAGAGCTTGCAGGAGCTATCCTTGAAGCATTGATTGCTACTCCTGATATGTCTGAACAAAAGTTGGCGGATAAGTTGTACGAGATTTCGGCTGAAAATTTTGGGAAACGAGTTCATGAGTTTTACCTTGATGCCATTATCTCAAATAACTTTGAACATGAGCTACATGATGGACAACCTGTCACTCAGCGCTTCTTAAAAACGATTCTCTATCTACCTCAACAGGCTGTCACAAGCCCAGTAAAAGAATCCAAGCGTATTTTAAGAGCGTCTCGAAAACAATTGTCTAGCATCAGAGATTATTGGAGAGACGAATTCAAATAATAGAATAAGAGGAAGAAAAAATGAAAAAATTAATGAGAAGCGGGAAAGATCAAAAAATTGGTGGAGTATGCGCAGGAGTTGCTCATTATTTTGATATTGATCCAACAATTGTTCGTGTCATTTGGGCTGTTCTTGCATTTTGTTATGGGACAGGAGTCCTTGCTTATATCATTTTATGGTTGATTGCACCAGTTTCAACAGAATATTAAATTAGAATTATATAGAAAAAGGAGAAGTTATGGCTTTTGGAGATAACGGAAAACGTAAAAAAACTTTGTTTGAAAAGGTGACGCTTGTTGTCGTGCTCATCATGTTGTTTGTAACCCTTGCTGGTATCTTTGCAACTGCGCTTGGAGCTTTTAGTAGATTCTAAGCAAGCTACGAGGATAGAAACAATAACTAATGACTGGGTTCTCCCCAGCCTTTTTAAAGTGAGAAGAAAATATGAGTATGTTTTTAGATACAGCCAAGATTAAGGTCAAGGCTGGTAATGGTGGCGACGGCATGGTTGCCTTTCGCCGTGAAAAATATGTCCCTAATGGCGGTCCTTGGGGTGGTGATGGTGGACGTGGAGGTAACGTTGTTTTCGTGGTAGACGAAGGCTTACGTACCTTGATGGATTTCCGCTATAACCGTCATTTCAAGGCTGATTCCGGTGAAAAAGGAATGACCAAAGGAATGCACGGACGTGGTGCAGAAGATCTTCGTGTTCGCGTGCCACAGGGGACTACTGTACGTGATGCGGAAACAGGTAAAGTCATTACAGACTTGATTGAACATGGTCAAGAATTTATCGTGGCTCATGGCGGTCGTGGAGGTCGTGGAAATATCCGCTTTGCCACTCCAAAAAATCCTGCACCTGAAATCTCTGAGAATGGAGAACCAGGTCAAGAACGTGAGTTGCAACTGGAATTGAAGATCCTAGCGGATGTTGGCTTGGTCGGTTTCCCATCTGTTGGAAAGTCAACTTTGCTTAGTGTCATCACTTCAGCTAAACCTAAAATCGGTGCTTACCACTTTACGACCATTGTCCCTAATTTAGGTATGGTTCGTACGCAGTCAGGTGAATCTTTTGCTGTAGCAGACCTTCCAGGTTTGATTGAAGGGGCCAGTCAAGGTGTTGGTCTTGGAACCCAGTTTCTCCGTCATATTGAACGTACACGAGTTATCCTCCATGTCATCGATATGTCAGCTAGCGAAGGACGTGATCCTTATGAGGATTACCTTGCTATCAATAAGGAATTGGAATCCTATAACCTTCGTCTCATGGAACGTCCGCAGATCATCGTAGCCAATAAGATGGACATGCCTGAAAGTCAGGAAAATCTTAAAACTTTCAAGGAAAAGTTGGCAGCAAACTACGACGAGTTTGAGGAACTTCCAGCTATTTTCCCTATTTCTGGATTGACCAAGCAAGGGTTGGCGACTCTTTTGGACGCGACAGCCGAGTTGTTAGACAAGACTCCAGAATTCCCAATCTATGATGAATCCGATATGGAAGAAGAGGCTTACTATGGCTTTGACGAGGAAGAAAAAGCCTTTGAGATTAGTCGTGATGATGATGCGACATGGGTACTTTCTGGTGAAAAACTCATGAAACTCTTTAACATGACCAACTTTGACCGTGACGAATCGGTTATGAAGTTTGCCCGTCAGCTTCGTGGTATGGGAGTTGACGAAGCCCTTCGTTCGCGTGGAGCCAAGGATGGAGACTTGGTCCGAATCGGTAAATTTGAGTTTGAATTTGTAGACTAGGAGATTGATATGGGAGATAAACCAATATCATTCCGAGATGCAGATGGAAATTTTGTTTCTGCAGCAGATGTATGGAATGAAAATAAACTAGAAGAATTGTTTAATCGTCTCAATCCTAAACGTGCTCTTCGATTGGCACGTACAAAGAAAGAAGAAACACAGTCAAAGAAATAAAAAATTCCCGTGATCTTTTGATCACGGGATTTGTTTTATTCACTAAAGAAAAATGGTGGTGCATATTTTTTTAGACTTTCAAAACAAGCCTGCGCTTTTGTAGCATCTTCACAGATAATCATGCACACATCGTCTCCACAAAGGGTTGCAACGATATCTGGAAAGGCAAAGGAATCAATTACAGATCCAAATGATTGGGCTAAACCGGGTAAAGTTTTCAAAATAACTTGGTGTTGCACAGGACGCAACATAACAAGAGCATCTTCCATATAGTTTTCAAGACGTTTTTCCCACTTGGAGATAGATCCTGTATTTAGCACATAGTAAGAATTATCCTCTTCGCGCACTTTTGAAAGGTTCATGGTTTTGATATCGCGTGATAAGGTAGCCTGAGTAACTTGAATATCATTTTCCGCTAATAAGGCTTGTAATTCAGCTTGAGTGTGGATTTTGTTTTTTGAAACAAGGGCGCGGATAAGTTGGTGTCTGTGTTCTGATTTGTTCATAAAGTAAGTACTCCTTTTACAAGGTACAGTAGCGTGGACTGAACGAAAATGTCAGTCGGGTGGTAGGCGGTATTGTCACGTATGATGATTTCACAGTCAGTAGGATAAAGAACTAGATGGAGAGATTCTCCTTCTTTTAACTTGTCACTAGTTGCGTGCAGATAAACTGGGTAACAATCCGTTCATCTACATTGATGTTCTTTAATGACAGTGAATCATTCAATTTGGGTAGCTTTTTGTCACGGCGTTTTGTGAATTTACTCTAAATGTAATTCACAGAGATTTCCAACATGTGGTCTGGTAGCGTGTATGATAAATGGTTACACATGTTGGTTAGAGGGAGTATCTTTTGTCCAAGTTCCGTCTAGGGGCTTCTAAAATGCTTTCAGATGAACTGGATTTGATACAAAGTTTATGTTTGATTCGACTGTTCAAGTGGAAAACTTTGGTTATAGGAAGTTCAATGGTCAAATTCATTGACTTTTCCTTTGAATCCTTCCATATTGAAAGTCTGGTAGATTATACCTTTTGACAAGGTAGGATAAGACTAGACTGTGCTAAATCAACAGTCAATTGATAGTCTGTATTATCTCGAATTGTAATCTCAAAGTCTGTTGTGTAGAGAACCAAACGGAGAGTATCTCCTTCTTTAAGTTTGTAGATAGTTGGTTGAAGCTCTAGCTTGAAGTCCATCCATTCATTTGGTTGGATTTCTTCAATCGTCAAGAGATTGGTTCGATTTTGAAGATTAAGGTAGCCTTTGGTGATGACACGTTGGGCACTTGGGTTGAATGTTAGTTCACAGAGATTTTCTAACATGTGGTAACGACCATTATCAATGGTTCTAGCACTTAAGACGGCTGGATAAGGCTGTAGATATTTCTTTTGTCCAAGTTCTAGCAGTTGGGCTGATAATAAGCCCTTGTTTGTACTTGATTTGACACGAAGTTTTAGCTCTACTCGCCCATTTAAGTGAAGGTCTTGACTTACTGGAAGGTCAATGGTGATCTGATTGGCTTTTCCTTGGTAAAGTTCAGTGTTGAAGGTCTGGTAAGTCTTTCCATAACGATCAAAATCTTTTTGATCATACTGGTTTTGAATCACTTTTTCTTCAGTTCCAAGTGAGAAGGTATGCAGTTCATCCTGCTTGCCAAAGTTATCAAGATCTTGCCATCTTTGCGGTGCGATATTGTCCTGCCAGATGACAGTCGGAAGTTGATAGCCTGAGTCAAGTCCTAACAATTTCTTACTTAACAAGGCATTCATGGACTCGCGGAAGTCGATCGACTGCCAATTGTTCATATAGACATGGGCACCATGATGGAAAAAGAGGTGCTTATTGATATGGCTAGGAAGGGCATGAAACATCTGGTAAACATGAAGAGGTTTGACATTCCAATCCTGGGAACCATGCGTAAAAACGACCTCAGCTTGAACCTTGTGAGCATTGAGCAGATAGTTGCGGTCATGCCAAAACTGATTGTAGTCACCAGTCTTGCGATCGAGTTTCTCTTTAACCTTTTCTAAGTCTGCTTGATGAGCTTCATTGCCACGGATATAGTCACCAGCTTGGAGGTTGCGAGAGTAGGTCAATTCAGCAAGTGAGTCAAAATCCTCACCCGGGTAACCACCAGGGCTAGTCACTAGACCATTTTCCCGATAGTAGTTGTACCAAGAGGAAATACCTGCTTCCGCGATGATGACTTCTAAGCCATCAACACCAGTGGTGGCGAGACCATTGGACATGGTACCTAGATAGGAAATACCTGTTGTTGCGACTTTCCCGTTTGACCAGTCAGCTTTGACTTGGCGTTTGCGCGTGTGGTCCGTGAAAGCACGGCAACGACCATTGAGCCAATCAATGACATTTTTATATGCCTCAATCTGCTGGTAGTCCCCATTGGTCATGAGCCCTTGGGAATCTTTGGTTCCAACACCCGATACATAGAGATTGGCAAATCCACGTGGGAGGAAGTAGTCATTTAGAGTATATGAGCTATTGATATGAGATAGCTTTTCTTCAGCTTCTGAGACGACTTCTGCTTGACCATGAGGTTCAACTAAATTCAGCTTAGGTTCCTCAAGTTCAATGGTGTGGGGCAGTTTGACCTCAAGCTCCCCTTCCATTTTGTAGAGAGCCTTGTCACTGGCTTTGTCGTTGGTCCCTTGGTGATAAGGGCTGGCAGTCATAAGAGCAGGTACTTGACCATCATAACGCGGGCGAATAATGCTGACCTTGACTAAGTCAGGGAGACCGTCGTTATCAGTATCCACACGACTCTCGACATACACGACTTCACGAATGACATCATGAGTAGTGAAGGTTGCCAAGCTCTTACCGTTAAAGTAGTGGTAGTGATTATCTTCTGAAATGAGTCCATCACTAACAAGCTGATCAATGAGCGTATTTCCTTTTTTCGTTCGCGTATTGAGCAATTGATAAAGATTTTCAATGAGATCTCCATAAACAATAGGAAAACCAGTTTCTTTACGAAACTGTTCGGCATCCTCAAAGTCAACCAGATAGCTAAATCCTAAAAGTTGAAAAACTACTGTGTAGAAAATCTCCGCAGTTAACTCACGGTCTGATTGGAAAAAAGTTACTAAATCTGTTTCTTTATCCGCAGCCAAAGTCGACAAGGCATAATCCGTGTCAGAATAAGTGAAAAAACTCCAACGAATGAAGTCTTCGAACTGCCTTTTTATAGGCAGTTTAGATGATAGCTTTAAGCCAAGACTCTCTAATTCATCTAATAGTTGAGAACGAGGAGTGGGCAAGTAGCTGAATTGATTAAAACGCATGGCGCTCTCCTTTGAAGTGATAAATTTATTATATCAAAAAAAGAGGAAAAATGGAATAAATAAACTCAAATGAAATAAATTTTAAAAACAGGAATGGACTTTAAACAAGTTATTATAAAATGTTGAATAAATTGTTTGAATAAAAGTTAATTTAGAGATATTTATATGTAAATTTGCATATAGAATGTCGTTTCAATATTCGTCACTTAGTATAAAAATGTCTAAAATTACCATCAAAAATATTATAAGATATAGATATTTTATTCTTCCCAATTCTCTTTTTCGAGAAAAATAAAGGAGTAAAGTTGAAAAGAACTCAAAGAGGTTTTGAAAGAAAGTGTCTGAGTCAGTTCATTATGGAACTTAAAATGGTATAATAGTAGTAAAACGAAAGCAAGGAGGAGAAGAAATGATTGCACAGCTCGACACCAAGACTGTTTATAGTTTTATGGAAAGTGTAGTTTCGATTGAAAAATATGTACAAATGGCTAAAGAATACGGCTATTCTCACCTTGCTATCATGGATGTGGATAATCTCTATGGAGCCTATCATTTTCTAGAAGCAACTCGTAAGCATGGCATTCAACCTTTAATTGGTTTAGAAATGACCTTGCTCAAAGATGAGGAGAATCTCTCTCTACGTTTTCTAGCCCTATCCACTAAAGGTTATCAAGAGTTGATGAAGTTATCCACTTTAAAAATGACTGGACGGAAAAAATGGTCTGACTTCACCTCCCACCTCGAAGATGTGGCCATTATTGTTCCCTATTTTAATGGGGTCGAACAGCTGGATTTGGGGCATGATTATTTTATCGGTGTCAGTCCAGATACTCCTCAAGAAGTCTTTACTAGACCCATTCTTCCACTCTATCAGGTCAACTCTTTTGAAAAAGAAGATATTCAAGTTTTACAAATCTTGTCAGCAGTCAAGGATAATGTCAGTCTGAGAGAAGTGGATTTGCATTCACAACAAGGAATCTTTCTACCTGCCTCAGACTTGGAAACACGGTTTAAAAATCGCTTCCCTCAGGCGCTTGCCAATCTCCAAGGTCTGATAGAGAATGTAAACTATCAAATCGACCCAAGTTTAAAACTCCCTCGCTTTAATCCTGAAAGACCTGCTGTAGAAGAACTTAGAGAGAGGGCCGAGCAAGGCTTGATAGCCAAGGGGTTAACCTCAGTTCTTTATCAAAAGCGACTGAATGAAGAGTTGGCTGTTATTCATGATATGGGCTTTGATGACTATTTCCTAGTTGTTTGGGATTTGTTGCGTTTTGGACGTTCCCAAGGTTACTATATGGGAATGGGGCGTGGTTCTGCTGTTGGCAGTCTAGTAGCTTATTCACTTGATATCACAGGGATTGATCCGGTTGAAAAGAACTTGATTTTCGAGCGCTTTTTAAATCGTGAGCGCTACACCATGCCTGATATCGATATCGACATTCCTGATCTCTATAGGCCAGAGTTCATTCGCTATGTTCGTGATCGCTATGGTAGTCAACATGTGGCGCAGATTGTCACTTATTCGACCTTTGGAGCAAAACAGGCAATTCGTGATGTTTTCAAACGCTATGGTGTTCCAGAGTATGAATTAACCAATATTACGAAAAAAATCAGTTTTCGAGATACGCTAACAACGGCTTATGAAAAGAATTTGCAATTTAGGCAGGTCATCAATAGCAAGATTGAATACCAAAAAGCTTTTGAGATTGCTCGAAAGATTGAAGGTTATCCTCGTCAAACCTCTATCCATGCGGCCGGAGTCGTTATGAGTGACCAAGACTTGACGGATTACATTCCTCTAAAATATGGTGAGGATATGCTCATCACCCAGTATGATGCTCATGGTGTTGAAGCCAATGGACTTCTAAAAATGGATTTCCTAGGTCTGCGTAACCTAACTTTTGTCCAAAAAATGCAGGAATTATTGGCTGAGTCAGAGGGTATTCATCTAAAAATCGAAGAAATTGATCTGGAAGACAAAGAAACCTTGGCTCTCTTTGCCGCTGGAAATACGAAAGGCATTTTTCAATTTGAACAACCAGGAGCCATTCGACTCTTGAAACGAGTCAAGCCGCAAGTCTTCGAAGAAGTGGTAGCAACGACCTCTCTAAACAGACCTGGTGCTAGCGATTATATTGACAATTTTGTGACTCGGAAGCATGGTAATGAAAAGGTGACGGTACTAGATCCTGCCTTGGAGGACATTCTGTCATCAACCTACGGTATCATGCTCTATCAAGAGCAAGTCATGCAAGTTGCTCAGCGTTTTGGAGGCTTCAGTCTTGGTAAAGCTGACATTCTCAGACGGGCCATGGGTAAGAAAAATGCTAAAGAGATGCATTTGATGAAGGAAGATTTTATCACAGGAGCTATGAAACTTGGGCATACAGAAGAAAAAGCCAATCAAGTTTTTGCAGTGATGGAAAAATTTGCGGGCTATGGATTTAACCGATCCCACGCCTATGCCTACTCAGCACTAGCATTCCAACTTGCTTATTTTAAAACCCATTATCCTGCTATTTTCTTCCAAGTCATGTTGAATTATTCAAGCAGTGATTACATTTTAGATGCATTGCAGATGGGCTTTGAAGTAGCTCCCTTAGCAATCAACAGCATTCCCTATCATGATAAAATTGCTCAGAAGAAAATCTATCTTGGTTTGAAAGCTATTAAGGGAATGCCAAGAGATTTGTCTTACTGGATTATTGAAAATCGTCCTTTCTCAAGCATTGAAGATTTCGTCACACGTCTTCCCAAGAATTACAAGAAACTGTCGCTTTTGACTTCTTTGGTTGAACTAGGGCTTTTTGATGAATTTGATAAGAACCGTCAGAAAATCTTAGTCAACCTACCAAACTTATTTGTCTTTGTTGAGGAGTTGGGAGGTCTCTTTGCGGATACAAATTATAGTTGGACTGAAGCTGATGATTTTACGGAAGCAGAGAAATTTTACAAAGAGCAGGAACTGATTGGGGTAGGTATCAGTCCCCATCCTCTCCAAACTCTTGCCAAACAAGCTCTATATCCGACCACGCAAATTACTAATCTAACCGAGGGAGCTCAAGCCACTCTCCTAGTTGAAATTCAAAAGATTAAAGTGATTCGAACCAAGAAAGGCGAGAGTATGGCCTTTCTACAGGTTCATGATAGTAAGTCTCGGATGGATGTAACTGTATTTTCAGACCAATATAGAAAATTTGCTTCCATTTTATCCGAAGGGAAATTTTACTACATCAATGGCAAAGTTCAATCTCGAGATGGTCGTCTGCAAATGATTGCACAAGATTTGAAAGAAGCAGTAGCGGAACGATTCTGGATTCAAGTTAAAAATCATAAATACGATAAAGAAATTTCAAATATCCTAGAACAATACAAAGGCCCAATCCCTGTCATTATCAGGTATGTTGAGGAAGAGAAAACAATTGTTTCCTCCCAACATTTTGTAAGAAAAGATTCTGCTCTAGAGGAAAAATTAGAGGGAATTGCTATGAAAACGATTTATCGCTAAAAATACGGAAAATAGAAGAATTTTCGATTTAAATGTGGTATAATCAGTAAGAATGTTAAAAGAAAAAGGAGCATAACCAAATGAAACGTATTGCTGTTTTGACCAGTGGTGGAGACGCCCCTGGTATGAATGCTGCCATCCGTGCGGTAGTTCGTCAAGCAATCTCAGAAGGAATGGAAGTATTTGGTATCTACGATGGATACGCTGGTATGGTTGCTGGTGAAATTTATCCACTTGATGCTGCTTCAGTAGGAGACATCATTTCACGTGGTGGTACTTTCCTTCACTCTGCTCGTTACCCTGAGTTTGCACAACTTGAAGGCCAACTTAAAGGGATTGAGCAATTGAAAAAACACGGTATCGAAGGTGTCGTAGTTATCGGTGGTGACGGTTCTTATCATGGTGCTATGCGCTTAACTGAGCATGGATTCCCTGCTATTGGACTTCCTGGAACAATCGATAACGATATCGTAGGTACTGACTTTACAATCGGATTTGACACAGCAGTAACAACTGCTATGGATGCAATCGATAAGATTCGTGATACATCATCAAGTCACCGTCGTACTTTCGTCGTTGAAGTAATGGGACGTAACGCAGGTGATATCGCTCTTTGGGCAGGTATTGCAACTGGTGCTGATGAAATCATTATCCCTGAAGAAGGCTTCAAGATGGAAGATATCGTAGCTAGTATCAAAGCTGGTTATGAATGCGGTAAAAAACATAATATCATCGTCTTAGCTGAAGGTGTCATGTCAGCAGCTGAATTTGGTCAAAAGCTGAAAGAAGCAGGAGACACAAGTGATCTTCGTGTCACAGAACTCGGTCATATCCAACGTGGTGGATCACCAACTGCTCGTGACCGTGTTTTGGCATCACGCATGGGAGCACACGCTGTTAAACTTCTTAAACAAGGAATCGGTGGTGTCGCTGTCGGTATTCGTAACGAGAAAATGGTTGAAAATCCAATTCTTGGAACAGCAGAAGAGGGAGCTTTGTTTAGCTTGACTGAAGACGGTAAGATTGTTGTTAACAATCCTCATAAAGCTGACATTGAACTTTCTGATTTGAACAAGAGCTTGTCTTAATCAACTTTAACTAATCTGGTAAAATGACCATTAAAGGTCGAATTATATAAAGGAGTCACAAAAATCATGAACAAACGTGTAAAAATCGTTGCAACTTTAGGTCCTGCGGTTGAAATCCGTGGTGGTAAAAAATTCGGTGAAGACGGATACTGGGGTGAAAAACTTGACGTTGAAGCTTCAGCTCAAAATATTGCTAAATTGATTGAAGCAGGAGCAAACACTTTCCGTTTCAACTTCTCACACGGTGACCACCAAGAACAAGGTGAGCGTATGGCAACTGTTAAACTTGCTGAAAAACTTGCAGGTAAAAAAGTTGGTTTCCTTCTTGATACTAAAGGACCTGAAATCCGTACAGAATTGTTTGAAGGTGACGCAAAAGAGTACTCTTACAAAACTGGTGAAAAAATCCGTGTTGCAACTAAACAAGGAATCAAATCAACTCGTGATGTGATTGCTTTGAACGTTGCTGGTGCCCTTGATATCTACGATGATGTTGAAGTTGGTCACCAAGTATTGGTTGATGATGGTAAACTAGGTCTTCGTGTTTTCGCTAAAGACGATGCTGCTCGTGAATTTGAAGTAGTAGTTGAAAATGACGGCATTATTGCTAAGCAAAAAGGTGTAAACATCCCTAACACCAAGATTCCTTTCCCAGCTCTTGCTGAACGTGATAACGATGATATCCGTTTTGGTCTGGAGCAAGGTATCAACTTCATCGCGATCTCATTCGTACGTACTGCAAAAGATGTTCAAGAAGTTCGTGCAATCTGTGAAGAAACTGGTAACGGTCACGTTCAATTGTTCGCTAAAATCGAAAACCAACAAGGTATCGATAACTTGGATGAAATCATTGAAGCTGCTGATGGTATCATGATCGCTCGTGGTGACATGGGTATCGAAGTACCATTCGAAATGGTTCCAGTTTACCAAAAAATGATCATCACTAAAGTGAACGCAGCAGGTAAAGTTGTTATCACAGCAACAAACATGCTTGAAACAATGACTGAAAAACCACGTGCAACTCGTTCAGAAGTATCAGACGTATTCAACGCTGTTATCGACGGAACTGACGCAACAATGCTTTCAGGTGAGTCTGCAAACGGTAAATACCCACTTGAATCAGTAACAACAATGGCTACGATTGACAAGAACGCTCAAACTCTTCTTAATGAATACGGTCGTTTGTCATCAGTTAACTTGGCGCGTAATTCTAAGACTGAAGTTATAGCATCAGCTGTTAAAGATGCAACTAACTCAATGAATATCAAGTTGGTAGTTACCCTTACTAAAACTGGTCACACAGCTCGCTTGATTTCTAAATACCGTCCAAATGCTGATATCTTGGCTATCACTTTTGACGAATTGACTCAACGCGGTCTTATGCTGAACTGGGGTGTCATTCCAGTAACAACTGAACGTCCTTCAAATACTGACGATATGTTTGATCTTGCTGAAAAGATCGCAGTTGAACAAGGCTTGGTTGAATCTGGTGATGATATCGTTATCGTTGCTGGTGTGCCACTTGGTGAAGCTGTCCGTACAAACACAATGCGTATCCGTACAGTACGTTAATCTAACATTAAAACCTATCATTTCAGGCTGGAAAGCTTGAGTGATAGGTCTTTTTTTATCAAAATGAGATGGTATTTAGTAAATAGGAATGGGAAAAAACTGAAAATTATGGTATAATAGAATGAAAAGACCTTTTTAGTAAATTTTGAAAGAGTAAAACATGAGAAAAATTGTCATCAATGGTGGACGTCCATTGCAAGGTGAGATCACCATTAGTGGTGCTAAAAATAGTGTTGTAGCGCTTATTCCAGCTATTATCTTATCAGATGATATTGTCACTTTAGATTGTGTTCCAGATATTTCAGACGTTGCTAGTCTTGTCGAAATCATGGAGATCATGGGGGCATCTGTTAAGAGTTATGACGATGTCTTGGAGATTGATCCAAGAGGGGTTCAAAACATTCCGATGCCATATGGTAAAATTAATAGCTTGCGTGCTTCTTATTATTTTTACGGAAGTCTTTTAGGGCGCTTTGGTGAAGCTACGGTAGGACTTCCTGGTGGATGTGATTTGGGTCCTCGTCCGATTGACCTTCACTTAAAAGCCTTTGAAGCTATGGGGGCTAAGGTGAGCTACGAGGGAGATAATATGAATTTATCTGCCCAAGGCAAGGGGCTTCACGGAGCAAGTATTTACATGGACACTGTTAGCGTTGGTGCAACGATTAACACCATGATTGCTGCGGTTAAAGCTAAGGGACGTACTGTCATTGAAAATGCGGCTCGTGAACCAGAAATTATTGATGTTGCTACCCTTTTGAATAACATGGGAGCACACATTCGTGGTGCAGGGACTGATATTATCATTATTGATGGTGTCGAGAAACTTCATGGAACGCGTCACCAGGTTATTCCAGACCGTATCGAAGCAGGAACCTATATTTCACTTGCTGCAGCAGTAGGAAAAGGAATTCGTATTAACAACGTTCTCTATGAACACTTAGAAGGCTTTATCGCCAAACTAGAGGAAATGGGCGTTCGTATGACGGTCTCAGAAGACAGTATCTTCGTTGAAGAACAGTCTGATTTGAAGGCCATCAATATCAAAACAGCTCCCTATCCAGGGTTCGCAACCGATTTGCAACAGCCTATCACGCCACTTTTACTAACTGCGCAAGGTCGTGGAACCATTATTGATACGATTTATGAGAAACGTGTCAATCATGTTTTTGAGTTAGCAAAAATGGATGCGGATATTACGACTACAAATGATCACATTATCTACAACGGTGGTCGTAAGTTATACGGGGCAAGTGTAAAAGCTACAGACTTGCGAGCTGGTGCAGCACTTGTCATCGCTGGTTTGATGGCTCAAGGACAGACTGAAATTACGAATATTGAGTTTATCCTTCGTGGCTACTCAGATATTATTGAAAAATTGCGTAGTCTTGGAGCAGATATTACACTCGTTGAAGACTAAGCCGTTGAGGTGATTATGAATATTTGGACCAAATTAGCAATGTTTTCTTTTTTTGAAACGGAGCGCTTGTATTTGCGTCCTTTCTTTTTTAGTGACAGTCAAGCGTTTTTCGACATTGCTTCAAACCCTGAGAATTTGCAGTTTATTTTTCCCAGTCAAGCAAATTTGGAAGAAAGTCAGTACGCACTTGCTAACTATTTTATGAAGAATCCTCTGGGTGTTTGGGCAATTTGTCTCCAAGGAAATCAAGAAATGATTGGCTCTATTAAATTTGAAAAGATCGATGAAATCAAAAAAGAAGCAGAAATTGGTTACTTCTTAAAGAAAGATTCTTGGTCACAAGGTTATATGACAGAAGTAGTTACCAAACTATGTCAGCTTTCATTTGAAGAATTTGGTTTAAAGCAATTATCCATCATCACTCATCTGGAGAATCAAGCTAGCCAAAAAGTAGCCTTAAAATCGGGATTTAGTCTCTTCCGACAGTTTAAGGGAAGCGATCGCTATACACGAAAAATGAGAGATTATCTTGAATTTCGGTATATAAAAGGAGAATTCAATGAGTAAACACCAGGAAATTTTGTCCTATCTGGAAGAGTTGCCAATTGGGAAGAGAGTTAGTGTACGCAGTATTTCCAATCACCTAGGTGTTAGTGACGGAACAGCCTACCGAGCTATCAAAGAAGCTGAAAATCGTGGCATCGTTGAAACTCGGCCACGTAGTGGAACCATACGAGTCAAGTCCCAGAAAGTGGCTATTGAGAGGCTAACCTATGCTGAGATTGCTGAAGTCACCTCCTCTGAAGTTTTAGCTGGTCAGGAAGGGCTGGAGAGAGAGTTTAGTAAATTCTCCATTGGGGCTATGACAGAGCAAAATATTCTGTCCTATCTCCATGATGGCGGTCTTTTGATTGTAGGTGACCGCACTCGCATTCAACTTTTAGCCTTGGAAAATGAAAATGCGGTCCTTGTGACAGGTGGTTTTCATGTGCAGGACGATGTATTGACTCTTGCCAATAAAAAGGGTATCCCAGTTCTGAGAAGTAAGCATGATACCTTTACAGTCGCAACCATGATTAACAAAGCTCTCTCAAACGTTCAGATTAAAACTGACATTTTAACAGTCGAAAAGCTCTATCGTCCCAGTCATGAGTATGGTTTTTTGAGAGAAACAGATACAGTAAAAGACTATCTAGACTTGGTCCGTAAGAACAGAAGTAGTCGTTTCCCAGTCATTAACCAACACCAAGTGGTTGTTGGGGTTGTTACTATGCGTGACGCAGGAGATAAATCCCCCAGCACAACGATTGACAAGGTGATGACACGTAGTATCTTTGTAACAGGCTTAGCAACCAATATTGCCAATGTTAGTCAACGAATGATCGCAGAAGATTTTGAGATGGTTCCCGTTGTCAGAAGTAACCAAACTCTACTTGGAGTTGTAACACGAAGAGATGTCATGGAAAAGATGAGCCGTTCTCAGGTTTCAGCTTTGCCAACTTTCTCCGAGCAAATCGGGCAAAAACTGTCTTATCATCATGATGAAGTCGTTATTACTGTTGAGCCCTTCATGCTGGAGAAAAATGGGGTCCTTGCTAATGGAGTCTTGGCTGAAATCCTCAACCATATGACCCAAGACCTCGTTGTCAATAGCGGACGTAATCTCATCATTGAACAGATGTTGATTTATTTCTTGCAGGCTGTGCAGATAGATGATACTCTGCGGATTCAGGCTCGGATTATTCACCACACGAGACGTTCAGCTATTATTGATTATGATATTTATCATGGTCATCAGATTGTTTCAAAAGCAAATGTTACGGTTAAAATTAATTAGAATCTAGGAGAAAAAATGATAACTTTAAAATCAGCACGTGAAATCGAAGCCATGGACAAGGCTGGTGATTTCCTAGCAA
Organism: Streptococcus oralis; assembly: GCF_006175905.1. GTDB lineage: Bacteria > Bacillota > Bacilli > Lactobacillales > Streptococcaceae > Streptococcus > Streptococcus oralis_BG. The sequence goes on along the minus strand of NZ_SSNB01000002.1, from coordinate 142,790 downwards.
GTATCCATATTGGCTTACGTGATTTGATTAAGCCTGGCGTGGATATGTGGGAAGTAGAAGAGTATGTTCGTCGTCGTTGCAAAGAGGAGAATTTTCTTCCTCTACAGATTGGAGTGGATGGTGCTGTCATGGATTACCCCTATGCCACTTGTTGCTCTCTCAATGATGAAGTAGCTCACGCATTTCCACGTCATTACATCTTGAAAGATGGCGATTTGCTCAAGGTCGACATGGTACTGGGTGGTCCGATTGCCAAATCAGACCTCAATGTGTCGAAACTCAACTTTAATAATGTCGAGCAAATGAAAAAATACACCCAAAACTATACTGGTGGTTTAGCTGACTCATGTTGGGCTTATGCGGTTGGTACACCGTCTGAAGAAGTGAAAAACCTTATGGACGTAACCAAGGAAGCTATGTATAAAGGGATTGAGCGAGCAGTCGTTGGAAACCGTATCGGCGATATCGGTGCAGCCATTCAAGAATACGCTGAAAGTCGCGGTTATGGTGTCGTACGTGATTTGGTTGGTCATGGTGTTGGTCCAACTATGCACGAAGAGCCAATGGTTCCTAACTACGGTATTGCAGGCCGTGGACTCCGTCTCCGTGAAGGAATGGTACTAACCATTGAACCCATGATTAATACTGGTGACTGGGAAATTGATACAGATATGAAGACTGGCTGGGCTCATAAGACTATAGATGGTGGCCTGTCTTGCCAATATGAACACCAGTTTGTGATTACCAAAGACGGTCCTGTTATCTTGACTAGTCAAGGTGAAGAAGGAACGTATTAAAATAAAGGGAGCTTAGCTCCTTTTTTTGTGTCATATTTAGTCAAAATAAATAAGCGTAGCAGACTTCTTACAAATTTATTCTTTTGTAGTAAAATAGGATTAGAATTTTGAGAAAGTAGGTAATTCGTTGGAGTCGATTATATTTCTAGTATCCGTTTTTTTAGCAGGTATCCTGTCCTTCTTTTCACCCTGCATCTTTCCTTTGCTACCAGTCTATGCTGGTATTTTACTGGATGATCAGGGAAATTCGAAAAGCTTTCGCTTTTTTGGAAGAGACGTTGCATGGTCAGGTTTAATTCGAACCTTGTGCTTTATTGCTGGAATCTCCCTCATTTTCTTTATTTTAGGATTTGGAGCTGGATTCCTAGGGCATATGCTCTATGCAGACTGGTTTCGTTATGTTATGGGAGCAGTCATTATCCTCTTGGGCCTTCACCAGATGGAAATTTTGCATTTCAATAAACTGGAGGTTCAAAAGACAGTCACCTTCAAGCAATCCAAGTCGAATCACTATCTGTCAGCCTTTTTACTTGGGATAACCTTTAGTTTTGGTTGGACCCCTTGTATCGGACCAGTCTTAAGTTCAGTCTTGGCCCTAGCAGCTTCCGGTGGCAATGGTGCTTGGCAAGGAGCCGTGTTAACATTAGTATACACATTGGGAATGGCCCTTCCTTTCATTGTTTTGGCCTTGGCTTCGGGCTGGATTATGCCCTACTTTAGTAAATTAAAACCCCATATGATCCTACTAAAGAAAATCGGGGGAGCTTTGATTATTTTGATGGGATTATTATTAATGCTAGGGCAGTTAAATGCCTTGTCAGGAATTCTTGGATAAAAGGAGAAAAAATGAAAAAAGTTATTTTTGCTGGATTGAGCCTCATGTCTCTATTCTTGTTGATTGCCTGTGGTGAAAAAGAAACCAAACAGACAAGCAGTCGAAAACAACCTGCTGTTCAACAAATCGCAGTCGGTAAGGATGCGCCAGACTTCACCTTGCAGTCTATGGATGGCAAAGAAGTGAAGTTATCAGACTATAAAGGGAAAAAGGTCTATTTGAAATTCTGGGCTTCTTGGTGTGGACCATGTAAAAAAAGCATGCCTGAGTTGATGGAATTAGCTGCCAAACAAGATCGAGACTTTGAAATCTTGAGTGTCATTGCACCAGGTCTCCAAGGTGAAAAAACAGTTCAAGACTTTCCAAAATGGTACCAAGAACAAGGCTACAAGGATATACCAGTTTTATATGATACGCAAGCAACTACCTTCCAAGCCTACCAAATTCGTAGTATTCCAACGGAATACTTGATTGACAGTCAGGGTAAAATCGGAAAAATCCAATTTGGTGCTATTAGCAATGCTGATGCAGAAGCGGCTTTTAAAGAAATGAAATAAAGAAAAAATCGCGAAGAAAATCGCGATTTTTTTATAGTTTTTCATTGATAAAGCGGATAAATTGATTCCACCAAACCTTCAAAAAGAAGGCTTTTTCTACTTTCTTTTCAGAAACCATTTCAAAAGATGGTTTGTCAGAAGTGAGATAGCCCTGTCCGACCAAATCCTGGTCATCATAGGTTAAAGTACCAACAACCTTGCCTTCTTCCAATGGAGCCATTTCTGATGTTGATTTCGGTGTGAATTGGAGGGCTGGTGTAGTACCGCTTCCGATGCGTTGGACGATGGAAATGTCTGACTTAGCGACAGCTGTCACATTATCTTCTTTACCATCAAGAACTGTTACTTTACTATCATTGTATGCTTCACCTTTCTGAACGACAGTTTTTAAGGCAAAGTTTGCAGAAATATAATCTAAAAGTGCAGAAGTAGCAGTAAAACGTGCATAAGGGTTGGTATCTTGTTGGTTTGCATTCAAAACAACCGTAATAATACGCATCCCTTTCTCAACAGTTGTTCCAACGAATGAAGCACCAGCTTTATCAGTAGTACCTGTCTTTAGTCCATCAATACCACCACGATAGGCAGGCATTCCCTCCAACATATAGTTGGTTGAGTGGATTTCAAGTCCTGCAAAGGTAGAAGTTGGTTTTTTGGTGATTTCCAAAACTTGAGGATAATCTCGGATGAGGTTACGAGCGACGATTGCAACATCGTAGGCACTCAACTTGTTTTCATCGTCTTTTTTAGAACCAGGATAGATATTATCACCAAGGGTCTCATTATTTAAACCAGTAGTGTTTACAATAGTTGCATCTTGAATTCCCCATTCAAGAAGTTTAGCCCTCATCTTGTCTACAAAGTCTTTCTCAGAACCAGCAATCTTTTCTGCTAGTGCAATCGCAGCGCTGTTCGCGCTGGATACCATTGTAGCCTCTAATAGTTGTTCAACAGTATAATTTCGAGCTTCCATAGGGACGTTACTCGCCTCAGAATTAGTTGTAAGTTTGTAAGGATAGTCCGAAATGTCAACAGGTGTAGATAGGCTGATAGTTCCTTGATCCAGAGCTTCATAGACCAAATAAACTGTAACCAGTTTCGTAATAGAAGCAATTTCTACAGGCTGATTTGCATCTTTTTCATAGAGGATTTTTCCAGTTGTAGCCTCGACAGCAATAGCATGTTTAGCAGCAACATCAAACTCCTGAGCAGAAACAGTAGAAGCTGTTCCAAAAACTAAAAGTGTCATAAAAGATAAAATTATTTTTTTCATATTAGCTTTATTTTATCATAAAGAAAAAAAATATTCTCGCTTTTTTACTAAAGCCAACTTATCTTTTTCAGAAATATGGTAAAATAGAGAGAAGGAGGATACCTATGTTCCGTAGAAACAAATTATTTTTTTGGACAGCTGAAATTTTATTATTAACATTGATTTTCTATCTTTGGAGAGAAATGGGAGCCATCATTACTCCCTTTGTAACGGTTGTGAATACCATTATGATTCCATTTTTGCTTGGTGGATTTTTTTACTACATTACAAATCCAGTCGTTACTTTCTTAGAAAAGAGATGTAAGATCAATCGTCTAATTGGTGTCTTGGTCACTCTTTGTGCCTTGATTGGTGCTATCGTTGTAGGGGTCGTTTATCTCTTGCCGATTTTGATTAATCAGTTGACCAGCTTGATTATTTCTAGTCAAAACATCTATAGTAGACTACAAGATTTGATCATTGATTTGTCCATGAATCCAGTCTTCCAAAATATTGATATTCAACAAACAATTCAACAACTGAATCTCTCCTATGTGGATATCCTCCAGAATATCCTGAATAGCGTCAGCAACAGTTTAGGAAGCGTTCTTTCAGCCTTGTTTAGTACAGTTCTGATTCTCATTATGACCCCTGTATTCTTGATTTATTTCTTGTTGGATGGTCATAAGTTGCTACCAATGTTGGAACGTACCGTCTTAAAACATGACAAATTGAATCTTTCTAGCCTTTTAACCAATCTCAATACAACCATAGCGCGCTATATCAGTGGAATTGCGATTGATGCGGTTATTATTGGATTTTTAGCCTATATTGGCTATAGCGTTATCGGATTAAAGTACGCCCTAGTTTTTGCTATTTTCTCTGGAATCGCAAATTTGATTCCTTATGTTGGTCCAAGTATTGGCTTAATTCCAATGGTGATTGCCAATGTGTTCACGGATCCTCATCGTATGTTGATTGCGGTTGCTTATATGCTTATTATTCAGCAGATTGACGGAAATGTTCTCTATCCACGTATCGTTGGAGGGGTTATGAAAGTACACCCGATTACAATCTTGGTGCTCCTCTTACTGTCAAGTAATATCTACGGTGTCATAGGGATGGTCGTAGCAGTGCCTACTTACTCCATTTTTAAAGAAATTACTAAGTTCCTAGCGAAATTATATGAAAACCATAAAGAAGCTAAGGAACTAGAAAAAACAGAATCAAATTAAAATCAGGGAAACCTGATTTTTTTGATGAAAATACTATCTTCCAAACAAAATAAGTTTGAATTCATATTGCCATAAAGAAGCAGAAGAACAGGATTTGATAAGATTTAGATTAATTGACAAAATATGTGTAAAACACTTGCAATTTAGCAGAAATTTGATAAAATAGTAAGGAAAGTTAGACTGTATTGCCTACTGTCTATCTATAAAATATATTTTATTGGAGGCTTTTACTCAAATGGCAAAAGAAAAATACGATCGTAGTAAACCACACGTTAACATTGGTACTATTGGACACGTTGACCACGGTAAAACTACCCTAACTGCAGCTATCACAACTGTTTTGGCACGTCGCTTGCCTTCATCAGTTAACCAACCTAAAGACTATGCGTCTATCGATGCTGCTCCAGAAGAACGCGAACGTGGTATCACTATCAACACTGCACACGTTGAGTACGAAACTGAAAAACGTCACTACGCTCACATCGACGCTCCAGGACACGCGGACTACGTTAAAAACATGATCACTGGTGCTGCCCAAATGGACGGAGCTATCCTTGTAGTAGCTTCAACTGATGGACCAATGCCACAAACTCGTGAGCACATCCTTCTTTCACGTCAGGTTGGTGTTAAACACCTTATCGTCTTCATGAACAAAATCGACTTGGTTGACGACGAAGAATTGCTTGAATTGGTTGAAATGGAAATCCGTGACCTTCTTTCAGAATACGACTTCCCAGGTGACGATCTTCCAGTTATCCAAGGTTCAGCTCTTAAAGCTCTTGAAGGTGACTCTAAATACGAAGACATCATCATGGAATTGATGAACACTGTTGATGAGTACATTCCAGAACCAGAACGTGACACTGACAAACCATTGCTTCTTCCAGTCGAAGATGTATTCTCAATCACTGGACGTGGTACAGTTGCTTCAGGACGTATCGACCGTGGTACTGTTCGTGTCAACGATGAAATCGAAATCGTTGGTATCAAAGAAGAAACTTCAAAAGCAGTTGTTACTGGTGTTGAAATGTTCCGTAAACAACTTGACGAAGGTCTTGCCGGAGATAACGTAGGTGTCCTTCTTCGTGGTGTTCAACGTGACGAAATCGAACGTGGACAAGTTATCGCTAAACCAGGTTCAATCAACCCACACACTAAATTTAAAGGTGAAGTCTACATCCTTACTAAAGAAGAAGGTGGACGTCACACTCCATTCTTCAACAACTACCGTCCACAATTCTACTTCCGTACTACTGACGTTACAGGTTCAATCGAACTTCCTGCAGGTACTGAAATGGTAATGCCTGGTGATAACGTGACTATCGACGTTGAGTTGATCCACCCAATCGCCGTAGAACAAGGTACTACATTCTCTATCCGTGAGGGTGGACGTACTGTTGGTTCAGGTATGGTTACAGAAATCGAAGCTTAATTCGATTAAGTTCCCAGAAGAACAATTATTTAAGTCAGACACTAAAAGAATCTTGCCTTGCAAGGTTCTTTTTTTCTTTCTTTCTTCTTACTCTATTTGAAGTGCTTCTACTCTAGCAGTATAATCGTTTTTTTGGTATAATAAAAGTTATGGAAATCGAAAAAACCAATCGTATGAACGCCCTTTTTGAATTTTATGCGGCGCTTTTGACAGACAAGCAGATGAACTATATTGAACTCTATTATGCTGATGATTATAGTCTTGCTGAGATTGCTGAAGAGTTCGGTGTCAGTCGTCAGGCTGTCTATGACAATATCAAGCGGACGGAAAAAATTCTAGAAGATTATGAGATGAAACTGCACATGTATTCGGACTATATTGTCCGCAGTCAGATTTTTGACCAGATCTTAGAGCGTTATCCCAAGGATGACTTTCTGTTGGAGCAGATAGAAATTTTAACAAGTATTGATAATAGAGAATAAGAGGAAGAAAAATGGCATTTGAAAGTTTAACAGAACGTTTACAGAACGTCTTTAAAAATCTACGTAAAAAAGGAAAAATTTCTGAGACTGATGTCCAGGAAGCAACCAAAGAGATTCGTTTGGCCTTGCTTGAAGCCGACGTTGCCTTGCCTGTTGTAAAGGACTTTATCAAGAAAGTTCGTGAACGTGCAGTCGGACACGAGGTCATTGATACCCTCAATCCAGCCCAACAGATTATCAAAATCGTTGATGAGGAATTGACAGCTGTTTTAGGTTCCGATACGGCAGAAATTATCAAGTCACCAAAAATTCCAACCATTATCATGATGGTCGGTTTGCAGGGGGCTGGTAAAACGACCTTTGCTGGTAAGCTGGCTAATAAACTCAAGAAGGAAGAAAATGCTCGTCCTTTGATGATTGCAGCGGATATCTATCGTCCAGCAGCCATCGATCAGTTGAAAACACTTGGACAACAAATTGATGTTCCTGTCTTTGCGCTTGGAACAGAAGTACCAGCTGTTGAGATTGTCCGTCAAGGTTTGGAGCAAGCTCAAGCCAATCACAACGACTATGTCTTGATCGATACGGCAGGGCGTTTGCAGATTGATGAGCTTTTGATGAATGAGCTTCGTGATGTTAAAGCACTGGCCCAACCAAACGAAATCCTCCTTGTCATTGATGCCATGATCGGTCAGGAAGCGGCTAATGTTGCCCGTGAGTTTAATGCTCAGTTGGAAGTAACTGGTGTCATCCTTACCAAGATTGATGGGGATACTCGTGGTGGTGCGGCTTTGTCTGTTCGTCATATCACTGGAAAACCTATCAAGTTCACTGGTACGGGTGAAAAGATTACAGATATTGAAACCTTCCACCCAGATCGTATGTCTAGTCGTATCCTTGGCATGGGGGATATGCTGACCTTGATTGAGAAAGCTTCTCAGGAATACGATGAGCAAAAAGCCCTTGAAATGGCTGAGAAGATGCGCGAAAACACCTTTGATTTCAATGATTTCATCGATCAATTGGATCAGGTGCAAAATATGGGGCCAATGGAAGACTTGCTCAAGATGATTCCAGGTATGGCCAACAATCCAGCACTTCAAAACATGAAGGTGGATGAGCGACAGATTGCGCGCAAACGTGCCATTGTTTCTTCTATGACGCCTGAAGAGCGTGAAAATCCTGATCTGTTAAATCCAAGCCGTCGCCGTCGTATCGCTGCTGGTTCTGGAAATACCTTTGTTGAAGTCAATAAATTTATCAAAGACTTTAATCAGGCCAAACAGCTCATGCAAGGTGTCATGTCTGGGGATATGAACAAGATGATGAAGCAAATGGGAATCAATCCCAATAACCTTCCTAAAAATATGTCAAATATGGGCGGGATGGATATGTCTGCCCTTGAAGGCATGATGGGACAAGGCGGCATGCCAGATATGTCAGCTCTTGGAGGAGCTGGAATGCCAGATATGAGCCAGATGTTTGGTGGTGGACTCAAAGGTAAAATTGGTGAATTTGCCATGAAACAGTCTATGAAACGCATGGCCAACAAAATGAAAAAAGCGAAGAAAAAACGTAAATAAAAAAGGAAAGCAGAAGTGCTTTCCTTATTATTATGTGACTATTAGTCCGTCTCGCTCCGTAAGGTGCGAGACAAATAAACCACCCGTTAGACATTATAGAGTATATATTGTTGTTTAGGTAGAATAAAACAGAGGCGGAAAATATAAATACTTATTTTCATTTTATTGAAGTATATTATCTTAGTTACACAATATATAAGTAATTTTACATTTACTAAATTAAAATATTGTTTTAGTGTCAAATAGTCACTGTTGATGGTATAATTTAAGAGAAGTTTATATAAGGGAGTTTTTATTATGGTTATTAATAGTATTAATTTAGTTATACCCAACGATATTCAAAGGGGCTTAGAATCAGGTATATACAAACAATTTGGTTCTGTTATCAGAAATAATAAGGGACAGATTATTAAGCATCTCAAAGCTGTAGATTTTTCTAAAGATACTGCAAATAAATTAATCGGCAATAAGGCTATAAAAGTTGGACTAATAGGTGCAGGAGTTTTAGCTGTGGGAGGAGTTGGTTATTACAGTTATCGCAGTATTCAGATGAATAGTGTATCAAAATCTTTAATAAAGAGGTTAACTCAGTATTTAATTACCGCTCAAAAAGGAGAATTGACTGAAAAAGATATTGATAAGTTTTTAAATTTCTTAAATAAAAATGAATCTCTGCTAAAGAAATTAGAATTAGATACCTCTCTTGATGAATTATTTGAATTGGTTAAGACTTATACAGAGCAGTTTGCTGCAGCAAACAACTTTGTATATCATAATGAAACTAAAAGAAAAACTAATCATAACGACAAAATTATTAATCTAAAAGAGTATCTTAAAGTACAAAAGAACATATACAGTTCAGAAGTAATTTAGTTATTTTAATTTTATAATTTGAGATGCTAAAAAAGTTTCTATTCTAATTTCTGAAAATAATTTTTAAACAAGTATTTTCATTCAAATCATATTTTTTCAATTATAAATGATTTATCAGAATACGAAGTGGTGGAAATATTAGTAGAGTTCTGGTTAAGAAATATTCTGATGGAGTAATTAAACTGGCTGATAAAATCGACTATTTAAAAGATGAGTTAGAAGAGCTTACAAATTGGGCTTCTATTAAAGTTGATGGATCGTTTTGGACAAGCATTCACCGACGCAGCAACGCAGTTAAGTAAAGAAAAACAATATTACGAGTTTTCTTGGGATGATGAAGCTTTTGGGTTGACATAGCCTTCAATGCATGGTAGGAAAACAGATAAATGAATATTGTCAAAGAATATGTGTCTGAGTGGAGACTAGATAGTCAACGACTTGCCAAATCACTAAAAGCCTATGACTTAAAAAAATTGGATAAAATTCCCTTTCGTGAAGATCTCGTAAAAACACTTGATGCAACTAAAGCAACAAATCAATCTGCCGGAGCAAATTTAAACTCAACATAGAATTTAATAAAATTTTTCCAAGTTAGATGCAAGAAGTGAAATTAAAATTTAAGTAATAGTGTCAATATCAAGGTGATTTTTGATTTCTTTTTAGAATCAAAATAATAGACTTAAGTTATAAAGGTGGAAAAATATAAATTCTTCCACGTTTTGAAGGAAACATGTAGAATTCAAAAGAACATTTAGAGCGTCTCATCTCTATCTATACTATGATAAGGTTTTTCATTACTGGTAACACTTTTCAAAACATCAACATTAGATTGCAAGAAATACAATTTAGTTCTACTAATGTCTCTTTGAAAATATTGTTGGAAAATGTCAGAGTGTCGTTTACTATGACAAATAGTTTTTTGATATTAGTTTCTCTTAAATTTTTTATGTGACTATAATAATAAAATAACGAATAGTTGAGCTTAAAAATTCTAAAAGTTAATTAATAGTATGCAAATGGTTGTGAGAAGAAGGTTTCAAATGAATTAAGTTTCTAATTTGCCAAAATAGCTAACTATTCGGACTAAATATATTCAGAAAGATGCTATTTGTATCCAAATTCTTTCAGGGCTTTTTTTACGCATCGCTATTTTTTGTAGTATTCATATTTTACTCCACTAATATCGGCAGTGAACACACCCTCTTTAAATGTTCTATTTAGCATTTGTGATCCCATTAGTTCTATTGTTCCATTTTTGAGGATTAATAACAAAATTATCAGCTTCACCACTATTAATTGTTCTTATATTTCCTGAAATAGTAAATGCTCGTTCATTTCTATATTTATTAATCCCGTAATATTCACCATCTAATGCTTGATTGTTTTCACTAAAACATAATGCAAGTAATACAATTGAAAACAGTAAAAATAACACGGCAATAAATTTTTCATATTCTATCCTCCTTAATTGAAGGTATTATAACAAAATAGCATTACATAATTGCTGCAGATAAATGTCTGTTATAACAGCAAGAATTTCACTAAATACAATTGACAATGTTTAATTGTTAGATTATTATTGGAGTATATTTGAAAATTACTAAAGATGTTTATCTATTAAACATCTTTAGTGTAAATTGGAAGGACTTAGGTTATGTTTTTAGAAAAAGTAGAATATTGGGACTTTCGTAAGTATAAATCAAAAGATGATTTACCAGGGTTATCTGTAACATTTCATAAGGGGATGAATTTAATAGTTGGTGAGAACGATGCTGGGAAGACGGCAATTATTGATGGTTTGAAATTATTGCTAGGTACTTTGAGTGATGAGTACGATAAAATTTTAGATACAGATTTCTATACGCAAGATGGTAAAGATTTTAATGAAGATTTTAAAATAATAGCTTATTTTACTGATCTCTCAGATAAAGAATCTGCTGCATTTTTAGAGTGGCTTTCATTCGATGAAGGTAATACACCTCAATTAAAAGTGACTCTAAAAGTTAATAAAAAGAAGGGTTCTAACGGTAACAATTATTTTGAACGGAAAATTTATGGAGGAGATAATCATTCAGAGACTATTATAGATAGTGATGCAAGACAACTTCTAAAAGCTATCTATTTAAAACCATTAAGAGATGCTCAAAAGGAATTACGTCCAGGTAAGTATTCTCGACTAACTAATATTCTTTCTGCTCATCCTAAAATTAATGAAAGTGGGAAGCGGGAACTTTTGGCTATTGTTGGTAATGCAAATGACGAAGTGAAAGAATTTTTCTCCGATGAAAATCATAATGTTGTTGAGTCAATCATTGATCAGTTGGAAAAATTTTATGATAGAAATGATGTTGAAAAAAGTAAGGTAGCATTTAATATGTCGGAGTCTAATATTGCTTCCATACTATCTCGTCTAAGTTTGGATACTGAGAGTGTCAATTTAGGATTAGGGAATTCCAATCTATTATATATTGCGGTTGAATTGCTTTTGATGCACGATGGTGATGATTATATTGGTCCTAGAATTGCTTTAATCGAAGAAATTGAGGCACACCTACATACTCAAGCACAAATTCGGTTGATTAAACATATGGAGAAAAATACCCAGACTCAATTTATTTTAACTACTCATAGCAACAATCTAGCTTCTTCTATTAATCCTAAGAATCTAATCTTACTGCATAACAATAAAGCTTTTTCGATGGCAGAGACAGAAACTATGTTACAGAGCGAAGATTATGAATTTTTGGAAAGATTTTTAGACGCGACAAAGAGCAATCTGTTTTTTGCTAAAGGATTGATCCTTGTGGAGGGCGATGCAGAAAATTTGCTTTTACCTGCGTTAGCTGAATTAATTGGATACCCTTTACATGAGTACGGTATTTCAATAGTAAATATTGGTAACACTGCATTTGAAAGGTATATCAAACTATTCTCAAGAAAGAATAGAGATAGGATTGATTTACCTATTTCTATTGTTACTGATGTAGATGTTAGACCGATTGAATATTATAATGATAAAGGTGAAGACAATCAAATATATGTTATAAGTGACGAGGAAGAATTGAAACATATTTTGTCAGACTTTAACACGACCTCTGATTTAGAGATAGACGAACCGCCATTTGGAAAGTTATTTTCTACATACAATAATTTAATTAAAGAATTTGATTTTCTGAAAAATATAGATAAAAATAAATTAGAATCAAAAGTATGTAAGGAGCTTGATGAAGATATTATTAAAAGTTTGGTAGAAATGAAGAGGGGAAGTATTATCAATAAATATGAAAGCTATAATTCTCATCATAAAGTATTTATTACACCTGAATGGACGCTGGAGTATAGTTTAGCAAAAGGTCCTCTTGTGAAATTACTCTGGAAATCAATTCATGAAACAAGATACAAGAACCCTTACAGCACTGTTAATCAGAATAAGTTTGATGAGATAAATAATCAGCTTACCACTAGTGATGATATAATCAGTTCCGAACTAGCTTATGATATCTTTAAACCTTTAAATGATAAGAAGGTCTCTAAAGCAATTGTTGCTCAAAAATTAGCGATTGAAATTGGGAAATTAGCCAGTGAGGATAAAGAGCAACTTAAAACAAAAGTGCTTTCCAATGACTACACTCAATATCTAGTGAATGCGATTAAACATGCTTCTCAAATCAATGAAGAAGAGGGAGGGACTGATGAATGAATTAATAGCATTAATTGAGAAAAGTTTACTACCATCTGGATGTCATTTTTCCGAGGAACAAAAGGATGTCATTTTACACAACGATACAATGGACGTTGTCGCTGGACCTGGAACTGGAAAAACAACAGTATTAACTGCACGTGTTAAAATATTACTTGAACAATTGAAGGATTCAGGACAAGGAATTTGTGTACTTACTCACACTAATGTTGCTGTGGATGAAATAAAATCAAGTTTAAGAAAACTCGGGATTGAAGACATAAAAAATCCTCACTTTATTGGAACTATTCAAGATTTTTTCAATACATTTTTTGCTAAGAAAGCGTTTCATTTAATTCTTGGTGATAAAAAAATGCGAGTACTTGATGATGATATATTTCGTGAGAGATTTGATAAGCAATTTGAATTCAGAAAACCAGATTCTTACCAAGATGACTGGACGTATCCTAATCCTGGGAATTGGGAGATAAGATGGAATTTTGATAATTTAGACCAGGTAGCTTCAATGATTGAGCGAAAAATGTATAACAAAGCTTTTAATGATAGCATTATTTGGCTTTTTAAGCAAGGGATAGTCACAAATCATTGTTGCCTAGAACTGTCTAAATGGTATATTGAACAGCATAATGAGATATTTAGAAATATAATCTCAAAAAGATTCACTTATTTATTATTGGATGAAGTGCAAGATACTAGTCAATTTCAATTTGAATTAGTCCAATCGTTATTCGATAAAACTTCTGTGACCATTCAAAAATTTGGGGATCCATATCAAGCGATATATAATATTTGGGGTGGTGATACGGAATTAGCTTGGGAAATCGATGACTCTAAGGAAAAGCGTATTTCAAAAACATCGCGATTTGGCGAGTCTATTGTAAATATAGTGAAAAATGTTTGTGTGAAGAAGTATGATGATTTGGAATCAGATTCTAAGAATAATTCCTTCCCTCCATATTTTATTGTATATGATAATGGCGATGATTTAATTAATAAATATTGTTCACTGATTGATAGATTAGAAAAAGGAAATGAAACTTTTAAGAACTCACCAAAGTCTAAAGTTATTGTCTCAGCACAGCACAAGGATTTGGAAAATATTTTTGGTGAAAGATACCAACGTGTTGTTGTAAAGGATCTAAATTACAGGGGTGATTTAGACTTATTTTTGGATATATGCTTAAAAGAATTATCAAGAAATTTTGAAGATAACTTTGAAGATAGATTGAAAGAAGATGGTTTTAGAATAAAGATATTTAAAATTATTAAAAATCTGAGAAATGAAGATGATGAGAAAATAATCGATGGATTGAGTGCACTTCTTGATGAACTCATAGATGATGAGGGATTATTTCAAAATAAAAATACCTTATGTAATGAGATTAAGAATAAGTTGCAAAATAATTTTTCTAAAAACATACAAATTCAAACTAATGTGTCGGTAGATAATGCAGGTAAAGACATAAGATTGGGGACTATCCATTCGGTAAAAGGGGAAACTCACAAAGCAACTTTACTGATGTTGAATTCAAAATTTACTAATGGGTATGCGGATACCTCACCTAGCTACTCTATACTTCAATTGCTCGAAAAATATTTGAGTAAGAATTATGTAGAACTACCGGAAGATAAAAATGATGAGGAGAAGGAAACGGAAAAAGCTCTTAAACTCGCATATGTTGCACTAAGTAGACCAACTCACTTAGTCTGTATCGGAATTCCAAACAATCAAATTGAGAATGAACCAACTTTAATACAAGATTTATTAGATGCCGGATGGAAACAATATACAGATCAAGATGTGATTTAATATCAAAATTTAACAGAGCATCTTGTATAATACGAGGGTCTTTTTAAGTTATCGAATTACAGTTTCGTGAAAATATAAATATTTTGGGAAGTCAAGATCTTGTTGTTATTTATGATATATTTATACTGTAATTATATCCTTTGGATGTCCAACAGGTTCATGAACATTCTAACGATTTCTTGAGACGCAATGGACTTCCAAAGAAGATGGATTTCAGTGGACTTTCTCAAACATTCTTACATCTCTAGCTGATAAGAGAATTCGAATCTCAAGTAAATTCTTGAACTACAAAACTCCCTATCAAGTTTTTCTGAGCTAGGTAAAATTGTCTAACTTAATTTGATAAATGATGAATGATAAAGGAATAGTAATGAAACTAATTTATAGGACAAAAACTCATAAACCCAATAATTACGAACGCTTTCACAATGAATATTATCAAAAGGGAGATATCATTGAAAAATATACCATTTCAAGCACACGAGTACCAGGTCGTCTAGAAAAAGGTGAAACCAGAAGAATAGATGGTGAACAGTTGAGTGCGTCTTGGCATATCCAAGATCCTAATATGCCACAATGGCTGAAAGAATATATAGTTAATACATCAGAAACTCATATTGAGGACCTGATAAATGAATTACAGAAAGATGGATATCGTGTGCATGCATGTAATGATGAGCCTTTACTTATCTTTAAAGAAAAGATTGTTAAAGTTTTCATTGATCAGGTATGGATAGATATTATTCCTTTGATAAAACTATATTATAATAGGAAAAAAGTCTCAGACAAATTACTCGAACAGTTTGAAAAAGATTGGCTTGATCTTAATGTCTCTTATCAACAACTGTTAGATAAACAAGAGGAAGCGAACTTACTCAAAAAAAACGAGAAATACGATAAATTTTATCAAAAATACTATGAATCCTATAACTCAGAAAACGCAGCTAGTGAATTAAATAGATTTTTGTTAGATGTGATTTCTAAAACAAAGGGTACTGAGAAGGAATATTTTGTACAATTACTGGAGAAGGTTCAGAATCAAGATTTCACGCCTGAACTGTATGCTAATACCTTAGCAACTATATTTACTCGAGAAAGATCCAAGATTCACTAAAATAGTGTATCTCTATTTTAGGTATATATACTATCGTCACTCCTAAATAAATTTTGCTTCTACATCCTTAAAACAAAAAAAGCCCCACCAGATTTTATTTCTGGTGGGGGTTTTGGTGGGGAACCAATCAATTTTGATTTATTTTTAAACTTTTATAACAACTGAAAATGCTGTTAAATCAACCATTTCACTTCAAATCATGTTTATAAATCATTCCCACTCAACGGTTGCAGGTGGTTTACTTGTAATGTCGTAGACGATACGGTTAACGTGATCTACTTCATTTACGATACGTACAGAGATCTTTTGAAGGACTTCCCAAGGGATCTTGGCAAAGTCAGCTGTCATACCATCAATAGAAGTGATGGCACGAATAGCAATCGTGTAGTCGTAAGTACGACCGTCACCCATAACACCGACTGAACGAACGCCTGTGTTGACAGTAAAGTATTGCCAGATATCGCGGTCCAGACCAGCTTTAGCGATTTCTTCACGAAGGATAGCATCTGACTCACGAACAGTTTCTAGTTTTTCTTCAGTGATTTCACCCATGACACGGATAGCAAGTCCTGGTCCTGGGAATGGTTGGCGCCATACGATGTGATCCGGCATACCAAGTTCTGTACCAAGGGCACGGACTTCGTCTTTATAGAGAGTATTGAGTGGTTCAATCAATTCAAACTGCATGTCTTCTGGAAGACCACCAACATTGTGGTGTGATTTGATGGTTTGAGCAGTATCTGTACCAGACTCAATCACGTCAGTGTAAAGCGTTCCTTGAGCAAGGAATTTTACATCTTTTAGCTTGCTTGCTTCGTCATCGAAGACATAAACAAACTCATTACCGATAATCTTCCGTTTTTGTTCAGGATCAGAAACACCTGCAAGTTTATCAAGGAAGCGTTTTGCAGCGTCTGCTTTGACGATATTCAAACCAAACTTACCACCAAGCATGTCCATAACTTGGTCTGCTTCCCCTTTACGGAGAAGACCGTGGTCTACAAAGATACAGATTAATTGATCACCAATCGCTTTTTGAAGAAGAACTCCAACAACAGAAGAGTCAACACCACCTGATAGGCCGAGAAGAACACGCTTGTCACCTACAGTTTCACGGATTTTCTTGATCTGCATATCGATAAAGTTGTCCATTGACCAATCGCCTTTAGCCTTACAGATGTTGAGGGCAAAGTTGCGAAGGATATCATTCCCGTATACAGAATGGCGCACTTCTGGGTGGAATTGGATACCATAGATGTGCTTTTCTGGGTTTTCAATAGCTGCATAAGGACAGTCAGCAGAAGTACCAGTACGAACGAAATCAGCTGGAATCTCTGTAACAGCATCGCCATGACTCATCAAAACAATCTGTTCTTCAGGTGTCCCTTCAAAGAGGGCAGAAGTGGTATGAGTAAGTGGTGATTGGCCATACTCGCGGTTACCAGCATCACCTGCAGGTACAACTTTTCCTCCAAGTTTGTGAGTAAGAAGTTGCATACCGTAGCAGATTCCCAAAATTGGAATACCAAGTTCAAAAATTTCTGGATCAATATCAAATGAACCCTCTTCATAAACAGAATTTGGTCCACCTGAGAGAATGATTCCTACAGGGTTAATGGCACGAACCTCTGCAGCTGAAATTTTATGGCTTTTTAGCTCTGAAAAAACACCAATTTCACGGATACGGCGTGAAATAAGCTGGTTGTATTGGCTTCCATAGTCCAGTACGATGATTTTTTCGACATCTTGCAAATCAGTTGAAATGTTGCTCATCTTTTTCCTTTCTCAAAAGAAATATCTTTTTCAATATTCTATCACAAATAGGGGCGAATTACCAACTAAACAAGGCAAAGTTTGACTTTTTCTTAGCAAATACGGTACAATGGAGAAAATAAAGAAAAGAAGTGAGAATCATGTTACCAGCTTATATGAAAATCCACGATCAGATCAAGAAGGATATAGATGAGCATCATTGGAAAATCGGAGAGAGACTTCCAAGTGAGCGAGATTTAGCGGAACAGTTTCAAGTTAGCCGGATGACATTACGCCAGGCTATCTCTCTCTTGGTTGAGGAAGGAGTTTTGGAGCGTCGTGTAGGAAGTGGGACTTTTGTCTCTAGCACTCGTGTCCAAGAAAAAATGCGGGGAACGACTAGTTTTACAGAGATTGTTAAATCTCAGGGGAAAGTACCTTCTAGTCAACTCATTTCTTACAGAAGAACCATTCCAAATGAGCAAGAGGTCGCTAAACTGGGGATTACTCCAACAGAGAATATTATCCGCATGGAACGGGTGCGTTACGCTGACCAAGTTCCGCTAGTCTATGAAGTCGCATCCATTCCTGAGAAATTTATTAAGGATTTCAAAAAAGAAGAAATCACCAGTCACTTCTTCCAAACCTTGCAACAACATGGCTATCGGATTGGCAAATCCCAACAGACCATTTATGCAAGATTGGCTAAGGAAAAGATTGCCCATTACTTAGAAGTCGAAAAAGGGCATGCTATTTTAGCCTTGACTCAGGTTTCCTATCTCGATGATGGGACAGCTTTTGAATATGTCAAGAGTCAATACGTGGGTGAACGCTTTGAATTTTATCTTGAAAATAACTAGTTTAGAAAGGCTAGTTTTTTGTTTTCTTAAAAGATTAGAATTGTCAAAACAATCTGTCTAGGCTTGATTTTATCCTTTATTTACTATAAAATGAGAAGGAAAAACGTCAAACTTTTATATTGCAAATAGGAGAAAACATGACAAAAATATTAAAACGTCCTGAGGTTTTATCGCCTGCAGGGACTTTAGAGAAGCTAAAAGTGGCTGTTCGGTATGGAGCTGATGCTGTTTTTATAGGTGGGCAAGCTTATGGTCTTCGTAGCCGTGCAGGAAACTTCACCTTTGAACAGATGGAAGAAGGGGTGCAGTTCGCCGCCAAATACGGTGCTAAGGTTTATGTGGCTGCCAATATGGTCATGCATGAAGGAAATGAAGCTGGTGCTGGTGAATGGTTCCGTAAGTTACGTGATATTGGAATTGCGGCAGTAATCGTATCAGATCCAGCCTTGATCATGATTGCAGCAACAGAAGCACCAGGTCTTGAAATCCATCTTTCAACTCAAGCCAGTGCAACCAACTATGAAACGCTAGAGTTCTGGAAAGAACTTGGTCTAACTCGTGTGGTTTTGGCTCGTGAAGTTTCAATGGAAGAATTGGCAGAGATTCGCAAACGTACAGATGTTGAGATTGAGGCCTTTGTCCATGGGGCCATGTGTATTTCCTACTCAGGTCGCTGTACGCTTTCAAACCACATGAGTATGCGTGATGCTAACCGCGGGGGCTGTTCTCAATCTTGCCGTTGGAAATACGATCTCTACGATATGCCCTTTGGTAAAGAACGTAAGAGCCTTAAAGGTGAAATCCCAGAAGAATTTTCAATGTCTGCCGTTGATATGTCTATGATTGACCATATCCCGGATATGATTGAAAATGGTGTAGACAGTCTTAAAATCGAAGGTCGTATGAAGTCTATTCACTATGTTTCAACAGTAACAAACTGCTACAAGGCGGCTGTGGATGCTTACCTTGAAAGCCCAGAAAAATTTGAAGCTATTAAACAAGACCTGGTAGATGAGATGTGGAAGGTTGCCCAGCGTGAATTAGCAACAGGTTTCTACTATGGTACACCGTCTGAGAATGAGCAGTTATTTGGCGCTCGCCGTAAGATTCCTGAGTATAAGTTTGTCGCTGAAGTGGTTTCTTATGATGAAGCAACCCAGACAGCAACCATTCGTCAACGGAATGTTATCAATGAAGGGGACCAAGTTGAGTTCTACGGACCTGGCTTCCGTCATTTTGAAACTTATATCGAAGACCTTCACGATGCCAAAGGTAACAAGATTGACCGTGCACCAAATCCGATGGAGCTATTGACAATCAAGGTTCCACAGCCTGTGCAAGCAGGTGACATGGTCCGTGCTCTCAAAGAAGGTCTTATCAATCTCTATAAGGAAGACGGGACAAGTGTCACAGTTCGTGCCTAGATAGGGAAAAGTGAATGATTCAAGCGCAAGGATTGTTAGTTGATGATGAAGGCAGATGCGTTCATTATCATGGCGAAAAGGACATCGTTTCCCTCCAGTGTTATGAATGTAAAAAATACTATGCTTGCTATCAGTGCCACAATGATATAGAAACGCATTTGTTTTCACCATACCCCTTGACGCTTGCGGAGGATCGACCGATTTTATGTGGGGGTTGTAAGAGGATAATGACTTTCCAAGAATACCAAAAACAAATAGCCTGCCCTTATTGCAAATCTCCATTTAATCCAGGGTGTAAACAACACTATTCCTACTATTTCAAATAAACTGAATCGATCCAAGTTCTAAACTTGGACTTTTCAGTTTGTTTCAGAAAATATAGTAAAATCAAGAAAAACACGCAATCTAAAATGGAAAAACTTTCTATAGAATAGTGTAAAAATAGCAAAAATAGAAATATATTATCTGAAACGCTTTCAACGTAAGTAAAAAGTTGACAAATCAAAATTTTAGGACTAAACTAAGTAAGTAAATTTTAAATAAAAGGAGAATTCATCATGAATTTAACATTTTTCGGTCTTTGTCTTGCCTGTATGGGTGTATCCCTTGCAGAAGGTATGTTGATGAACGGTTTGTTCAAATCAGCTGCTCGCCAACCAGACATCATTCCACAATTGCGTAGCTTAATGATCATGGGGATTGCCTTTATCGAAGGAACATTCTTTGTAACTCTCGTATTTTCATTTATCATCAAATAAAGAGAAGTATAAAATGGAAAAGGGAGGATTTTAGATGGAAGAAAGTATCAATCCAACCATCAATATTGGTCCTGTTACCTTTGATTTGACCTTGACTGCCTTGACCTTGCTGTCAGTAGTCGTTATTTTTGGCTTTATCTATTGGGCAAGTCGGAATATGACTGTGAAACCCAAAGGAAAGCAAAATGTACTGGAGTATCTCTATGACTTCGTAGTCGGATTTACTGAACCTAATGTAGGCTCACGGTACATGAAAGATTACTCACTCTTTTACTTGTGTTTATTTCTTTTTATGGTGATCGCAAACAATCTTGGTTTGATGGCTAAACTTCAAACTAAAGATGGGACAAACCTTTGGACATCGCCAACTGCCAATCTTCAGTTTGACTTGGCCTTGTCATTTGGAATTATCCTGATGACCCATATAGAAGGAATTCGTCGCCGTGGTGTTAAAAAGTATCTGAAAGGCTTTGTTACCCCAGGTTTTATGACACCGATGAATCTCCTTGAAGAAGTCACGAATTTCCTATCACTTGCTTTGCGGGTATTTGGAAATATCTTTGCCGGAGAAGTGATGGCTAGTTTGCTAATCACACTTTCTCATCAGGCTCTTTATTGGTATCCAGTCGCATTTGTTACCAATCTTGTCTGGACGGCATTCTCTGTGTTTATTTCCTGTGTTCAGGCTTATGTATTCACAGTCTTGTCTTCTATGTATCTAGGAAATAAAATTAATGATGGAGAGTAGAAAGGAGTAACGGATGCACGTAACAGTAGGTGAATTAATTGGTAACTTTATTTTAATCGCTGGCTCTTTTATCCTTTTGATTGTCTTAGTTAAGAAATATGCGTGGTCAAACTTGACAAGTGTCTTCGAAGAAAGGGCAAATAAAATTGCTGCTGATATTGATGGAGCTGAACAGGCTCGTCAAAAAGCAGAAACTCTTGCCCAAAAACGTGAAGATGAATTGGCTGGTAGTCGCAACGAAGCCAAAACAATCATTGAAAATGCTAAAGAGACAGCAGAGAAGAGTAAAGCAGATATTCTGGCAGATGCTAAAGTAGAGGCAGGTCGCTTAAAAGAGAAGGCGAATCAAGAAATTGCTCAGAATAAAGCTGAAGCTTTGCAAAGTGTTAAGGGAGAGGTGGCAGATTTGACGATTAGTCTCGCTGGTAAAATCATCTCAAAAAACCTTGACAGTCATGCTCATAAGGAACTCATTGATCAGTATATCGATCAGCTAGGAGAAGCCTAATGGACAAGAAAACAGCAAAGGTAATTGAAAAGTACAGCATGCCTTTTGTCCAATTAGTGATTGAAAAAGGAGAAGAGGACCGGATTTTTTCAGACTTGGATCAAATCAAGCAAGTCGCAGAAGAAACGGGTTTACCTTCTTTTTTAGCTCAGGTAGCAGTTGATGAGTCTGATAAGGAAAAAACAGTTGGTTTTTTTCAAGACTCTGTCTCACCTTTAATGCAAAACTTTATTCAGGTTCTGATTTACAATCACAGAGCAAATCTATTTTATGATATCATTGTTGATTGTTTGAATCGTCTTGAAAGAGAAACCAATCATTTTGTAGTCACGATTTCTTCAGCTCATCCTTTAACGGATGAACAGAAGGAACGTTTGCTTCCCTTGATAGAGAAAAAAATGTCTCTGAAAGTACGGAGTATTAAAGAACAAATTGATGAAGGACTCATTGGTGGTTTTGTCATTTTTGCTAATCACAAGACAATTGATGTGAGTATAAAACAACAACTTCGAGTTGTTAAAGAAAATTTGAAATAGAAAGTGGTGTTCTTTTGGCAATTAACGCACAAGAAATCAGCGCTTTAATTAAGCAACAAATTGAAAATTTCAAACCCAATTTTGATGTGTCTGAAACAGGTGTTGTAACCTATATCGGGGACGGAATTGCGCGTGCTCACGGTCTTGAAAATGCCATGAGTGGAGAGTTGTTGATCTTTGAAAACGGCTCTTATGGGATGGCGCAAAACTTGGAGTCTACAGACGTTGGGATTATCATCCTTGGAGACTTTACAGATATTCGTGAAGGTGATACTATTCGCCGTACAGGTAAAATTATGGAAGTTCCTGTGGGGGATAGCCTGATCGGACGTGTTGTCGACCCACTTGGTCGTCCAGTTGATGGTCTTGGTGATATCCATACTGACAAGACTCGTCCAGTAGAAGCGCCAGCTCCTGGCGTTATGCAACGTAAGTCTGTATCAGAACCATTGCAAACAGGTTTGAAAGCTATTGACGCCCTTGTACCGATTGGTCGTGGTCAACGTGAGTTGATTATCGGTGACCGTCAGACAGGGAAAACAACTATTGCGATTGATACAATCTTGAACCAAAAAGGGCAAGATATGATCTGTATCTATGTAGCAATTGGACAAAAAGAATCAACAGTTCGTACGCAAGTAGAAACACTTCGTCAGTACGGTGCCTTGGACTACACAATCGTTGTGACAGCCTCTGCTTCACAACCATCTCCATTGCTCTTCCTAGCTCCTTATGCCGGAGTTGCTATGGCGGAAGAATTTATGTACCAAGGCAAGCATGTTTTGATTGTATACGATGATCTTTCAAAACAAGCGGTCGCTTATCGTGAGCTTTCCCTCTTGCTTCGTCGTCCACCAGGTCGTGAAGCCTTCCCAGGGGATGTTTTCTACCTTCACAGTC
The DNA here is from genome assembly GCF_006175905.1 of Streptococcus oralis. Lineage (GTDB taxonomy): Bacteria > Bacillota > Bacilli > Lactobacillales > Streptococcaceae > Streptococcus > Streptococcus oralis_BG. The sequence continues at coordinate 119,634 of NZ_SSNB01000002.1, read as the reverse complement.
GTTTGCTTGAGCGCTCAGCTAAAGTTTCTGATGAGCTTGGTGGTGGATCTATTACAGCCCTACCATTTATCGAGACACAAGCGGGAGATATCTCTGCCTATATCGCAACCAACGTGATTTCTATCACTGACGGACAAATCTTCCTTGGTGATGGTCTCTTCAATGCGGGTATTCGTCCAGCTATTGATGCGGGTTCATCTGTATCCCGTGTAGGGGGTTCGGCACAGATTAAAGCTATGAAGAAAGTAGCTGGTACACTTCGTATCGACCTTGCTTCATACCGTGAGTTGGAAGCCTTCACCAAGTTTGGTTCTGACTTGGATGCAGCAACACAGGCTAAGTTAAACCGTGGACGTCGTACTGTGGAAGTATTGAAACAACCTGTTCATAAACCACTACCTGTTGAGAAACAAGTAACCATTCTCTATGCTTTGACACATGGTTTCTTGGATACGATTCCTGTAGATGACATTGTTCGTTTTGAGGAAGAGTTCCATACTTTCTTTGATGCTCATTATCCAGAGATTTTGGAAACCATTCGTGAAACAAAAGACTTGCCAGATGAAGCAGTCTTGGATGCTGCGATTACAGAGTTTCTCAATCAATCCAGCTTCCAATAAGAATAGAGGTGTCAGATGGCAGTATCTCTAAATGATATTAAAACAAAAATCGCCTCAACCAAAAACACGAGTCAAATCACTAATGCCATGCAAATGGTATCGGCTGCCAAGTTAGGTCGCTCTGAAGAAGCAGCGCGCAACTTTCAAGTTTACGCTCAGAAGGTCCGTAAGCTTTTGACGGATATTCTGCATGGTAACGGATCTGGTGGTTCAACCAATCCGATGCTCATCAGTCGTCCAGTTAAGAAAACTGGCTATATCGTTATCACTTCAGACCGTGGCTTGGTTGGAGGTTATAATGCTTCCATCCTTAAAGCTGTGATGGAGTTAAAAGAAGAATACCATCCAGATGGTAAAGGTTTTGAGATAATTTGTATTGGTGGTATGGGAGCTGATTTCTTTAAGGCTCGTGGTATTCAGCCAATCTATGAACTACGTGGCTTGGCAGATCAACCTAGTTTTGATGAAGTTCGTAAAATTATTTCAAAAACGATTGAGATGTACCAAAACGAACTTTTTGATGAATTGTACGTCTGCTACAACCATCATGTCAATACTCTCACAAGTCAAATGCGTGTGGAACAAATGCTTCCGATTGTTGACTTGGATCCAAATGAAGCGGATGAAGAGTATAGCTTGACCTTTGAGTTGGAAACGAGTCGTGATGAGATTCTAGAGCAGTTGTTGCCACAGTATGCCGAAAGTATGATTTACGGGGCTATTATCGATGCCAAGACAGCTGAGAATGCTGCAGGTATGACCGCCATGCAAACGGCGACCGATAATGCCAAGAAGGTCATCAATGATTTGACAATCCAGTATAACCGTGCTAGACAGGCGGCGATTACACAAGAAATTACAGAAATCGTAGCGGGGGCTAGTGCCTTAGAATAAGGCTTTGCCTCCCTCGTATCAAAATGAACTTAGGGCCTAGTTGAGCTAGGAACCGACAGTATCTTATATAGAATAGGAGAAGGAGATGAGTTCAGGTAAAATTGCTCAGGTTATCGGACCCGTTGTAGACGTCTTGTTTGCAGCAGGGGAAACACTTCCTGAGATTAATAATGCACTTGTCGTCTACAAAAATGACGAAAGAAAAACAAAAATTGTCCTTGAAGTAGCCTTGGAGTTGGGTGATGGTATGGTCCGTACGATCGCCATGGAATCAACAGATGGTTTGACTCGTGGAATGGAAGTTTTGGACACAGGCCGTCCAATCTCTGTGCCAGTAGGTAAAGAAACTTTGGGACGTGTCTTCAATGTTTTGGGAGATACCATTGACTTGGATGCTCCTTTCGCTGAAGACGCTGAGCGTCAGCCAATTCATAAAAAAGCTCCAACTTTTGATGAATTGTCTACCTCATCTGAAATCTTGGAAACAGGGATCAAGGTTATCGACCTTCTTGCACCTTACCTTAAAGGGGGGAAAGTTGGACTCTTCGGTGGTGCCGGAGTAGGTAAGACTGTCTTGATCCAAGAATTGATTCACAATATTGCCCAAGAACACGGTGGTATTTCAGTATTTACCGGTGTTGGGGAACGTACTCGTGAAGGGAACGACCTTTACTGGGAAATGAAAGAATCAGGTGTTATCGAGAAAACAGCCATGGTATTTGGTCAGATGAACGAGCCACCAGGAGCACGTATGCGTGTTGCCCTTACTGGTTTGACAATCGCCGAATACTTCCGTGATGTAGAAGGCCAAGATGTGCTTCTCTTTATCGACAATATCTTCCGTTTCACTCAAGCTGGTTCAGAAGTATCTGCCCTTTTGGGTCGTATGCCTTCGGCCGTTGGTTACCAACCAACACTTGCTACAGAAATGGGTCAATTGCAAGAACGTATCACATCAACTAAGAAGGGTTCTGTAACCTCTATCCAGGCTATCTATGTGCCAGCGGATGACTATACTGACCCGGCGCCAGCAACAGCCTTTGCTCACTTGGATTCAACTACAAACTTGGAACGTAAGTTGGTACAGTTGGGTATCTACCCAGCCGTTGATCCGTTGGCTTCAAGCTCTCGTGCCTTGGCACCTGAGATTGTTGGTGAGGAGCACTACGCAGTTGCTGCTGAGGTTAAACGTGTCCTTCAACGTTACCATGAATTGCAAGATATCATTGCTATCCTTGGTATGGATGAACTTTCTGATGAAGAAAAGACTTTGGTTGCACGTGCCCGTCGTATCCAGTTCTTCTTGTCTCAAAACTTTAACGTTGCAGAACAATTTACTGGTCAACCTGGTTCTTATGTGCCAGTAGCGGAAACAGTTCGTGGCTTTAAGGAAATTCTTGAAGGAAAACATGACCAGTTACCAGAAGATGCCTTCCGTGGTGTCGGTTCAATCGAAGACGTCATTGCTAAGGCAGAAAAAATGGGATTTTAAGAGGTGATCTATGGCTCATTTAACTGTCCAGATCGTGACACCAGATGGCCTCGTCTATGATCACCATGCCAGCTTTGTATCGGTACGAACTCTGGATGGTGAGATGGGGATCTTGCCACGACATGAAAATATGATTGCGGTTTTAGCGGTTGATGAAGTGAAGGTAAAACGTATCGATGATGATACTCATGTGAACTGGATTGCAGTGAACGGAGGAATTATCGAGATTGCTAATGATATCATTACTATTGTAGCAGACTCAGCAGAGCGTGCTCGTGATATTGACATCAGTCGTGCAGAACGTGCGAAACTTCGAGCTGAACGAGAAATCGAAGAAGCTCATGACAAGCATTTGATTGACCAAGAACGTCGTGCAAAAATCGCATTGCAACGTGCTATCAACCGTATCAATGTCGGAAATAGACTATAAAAAAATGAACTTGAAACTCAAGTTCATTTTTTTAATGTGGGAAGTTGATGCAGACTCCTTCAGGGACATGGAAGTCGTTAGAAAGCTCTGCAAGACGACCACTTTTAGGATTGCGCTTAAAGACGGTTGCGTTATCAGAATCTTGATGAACAGCAATGAGAAACTCTTGATCAGGACTCAGGTCGAAATCACGTGGATTTTTACCATGGCTTGGTACAATCTCTAATAATTCCAAGCTACCATCAGCGAGGATTGTATAGACCGCAATGGAATCATGACCTCGGTTGGATGCGTAGAGGTATTTGCCATCTTTTGAAAGACGAATGGCAGCAGTAGCATTAAAGCCTTCGTATCCATCTGGTAAGGTTGAAATAACTTGCATGCGTTCAAATTCACCAACTCCATCATAAATCAAGACCTCTATCGTGCTATTAAGTTCGCAGATGAGATAGGCAATCTTATAGTGGTGGTGGAAAACGATGTGGCGTGCACCTGCTCCAGCTTGGCTGTGATAAGTATAGAGTTTACTTAGTTTTCCTTCTGGACTAACATCGTAGGTTGTTACTTCATCTGTTCCTAGATCACAAGTGACGAGGTACTGGTCAGGTGTTAGATCTGTAAAGTGTACATGTGGGGAAGTTTGGTTTTCATGAGGACCTTGTCCACTATGCTGATCTAGATCCGTTTGGATGAGGCTACCATCTGCTTGACGTTTATAAACCAGAACTTGACCTTTATGATAGTTGGCCCCATAAACGAGACCACGCTTTTCATCCACTGCCACATAACAATGGGGAGCGCCTTCTTCAACCACATGATTTAGCAAAGCGCCATCTGTCTTATATGCAGCGATTCCACCTAAGCCATCCTGACTCCCTACAGTGTATAAGTGTTGCTGTTGGTCAAAGGCAAGGTAGGTTGGACTTGGTTCAGCAGCAAAGAGTTCAAGATTTTCAAGCTGGCCTGTTTCTGTATCAAAATCTGCCTTGTAAATCCCTTTAGATAAGCGACGAGTGTAAGTTCCAAAATAAACAGTTTCTTTCATGTCCATACCTCTTAATAATGATAAGTTCATTATACCACAAAATGGCAGTCATGAAGCACTAGATTCATCCATGTAAGCACTTTAAAAAAGAGTTATTTTAGTCTAAAAATGGTATAATGAGAGAATGACAGAAAGGATGTATTTATGGAACATAAAGAGAAACATTTTAGCCTATCTTGGTTTTTTAAGTGGTTTTTAGATAATAAAGCCATCACTGTATTTTTAGTAACCTTGTTACTGGGGCTAAACATTTTTATTCTAAGTAAGATTAGTTTTATCTTTTTACCAGTTTTGGATTTTCTAGGAGTTGTCATGTTGCCAGTTATTTTATCTGGTTTACTTTATTACCTCCTCAATCCGATTGTTGACTGGATGGAGAAGCACAAGATCAATCGTGTCCTTGCCATTAGTATTGTTTTTGTTATTATTGGACTCTTTATCATTTGGGGGCTGGCAGTCGCAATTCCTAATCTGCAACGTCAAGTCTTAAATTTTGCGAAGAATGTGCCGACATACCTGGAAGATGCTGATAAGGTGATCAATGACCTTGTAACCAAACGCTTGCCAGATGATTTTAGACCACAGTTGGAGCAGGTTCTTTCCAATGTTTCTAGTGAGGCGACTATGTGGGCCAGCAAAATCTCTTCTCAAGCTGTTAACTGGGTTAGCGCCTTTATCAGTAGCGTTTCCCAGGTCATTGTAGCGGTTATTATCGTACCCTTCATGCTCTTTTATCTTTTGAGAGATGGGAAAGGCTTGCGGGATTACCTAACTAAATTCATCCCAAACAAGTTAAAAGAACCTGTCGGACAAGTTTTGTCAGATGTTAATAAACAGTTATCAAACTATGTTAGAGGGCAGGTTACAGTTGCTATTATCGTGGCAATTATGTTTATTATCTTCTTTAAGATTATTGGTCTCAGATATGCTGTAACTCTGGGGATCACGGCTGGTATCCTTAATCTAGTACCTTATCTAGGTAGTTTTATAGCGATGTTGCCTGCTTTGGTTTTGGGCTTGATAGCAGGACCTGTGATGCTTTTGAAAGTGATTATTGTCTTTATTGTTGAACAAACGATTGAAGGTCGCTTCGTTTCTCCGCTTATTTTAGGTAGTCAGCTAAACATCCATCCCATCAATGTCCTCTTTGTTCTCCTAACTTCAGGGTCTATGTTTGGTATTTGGGGAGTCTTGCTGGGAATTCCTGTCTATGCCTCCGCTAAGGTGGTTATTTCTGCTATCTTTAACTGGTACAAAAAGGTCAGCGGTTTGTATGAAGAAGAAGGGGAGGAAATCAAGAGTGAACAATAGTCAACGCATGCTCCAGGCTTTGGATGAACAGGATTTAAGTAAAGCAGATCAGTATTTTCGCAAAGCGCTTGAAACTGATTCAACCGAAGTTCTCTACGAATTAGCAAGCTATCTAGAGGGAATTGGCTTTTATCCTCAAGCAAAAGAAATTTACCAACATATCGTTACAGAATTTCCAGAAGTGAATCTGAACCTAGCAACCATTGCTAGCGAGGATGGAAATGTTGAGGAAGCCTTTGTTTACCTTGAGGAAATCACACCTGATAGTGATTGGTATGTATCAGCTTTGGTATTGAAAGCAGATCTCTATCAGTTGGAAGGATTGACGGATGTGGCGCGTGAAAAGTTGCTGGAAGCTCTGAACTACTCAGAGGATCCACTCTTAATCTTCGGTTTGGCAGAGTTGGATAGCGAGCTAGAAAATTATCAGGAAGCTATTCAGGGTTATGCTCAATTAGACAATCGCTCTATCTATGAGCAAACGGGTATCTCAACCTATCAGCGAATTGGCTACGCTTATGCTCAGTTAGGTAAGTTTGAAGCTGCAACTGAATTCTTAGAAAAAGCTTTAGAATTAGAATACGATGACCAAACTGCCTTTGAACTGGCTAGTCTTTACTTTGACCAAGAAGAGTATCAAAAATCTGTTCTTTACTTTAAGCGGATTGATACCATTTCACCTGATTTTGAAGGATATGAATATGGTTATAGTCAAGCTTTGCATAAGGAACATCAGGTGGAAGAGGCCCTTCGTATCGCTAAACAAGGTTTGGAGAAAAATCCATTTGAAACTCGGCTCTTACTAGCTGCTTCACAGTTTTCGTATGAATTGCATGATCCTAGTGGTGCTGAGCAGTTTCTTCTTACTGCAAAAGAAGATGCAGAGGATACAGAAGAAATTTTCCTTCGCCTTGCAACCATTTATATGGAACAAGAACGGTTTGAGGACATTATCGCTCTCCAAAGTCAAGAACCTGAAAATTTCTTGACCAAGTGGATGATTGCCCGTTCTTATCAGGAAATTGAGGATTTAGATAAGGCATATGAGCTCTATCAGGAACTATCGTCTGACCTTAAGGATAATCCTGAGTTTCTGGGGCAGTATACTTATCTTTTGCGTGAATTGGGGTATTTTGAAGAAGCCAAGACGCAAGCAGAAGCTTATTTAAAACTCGTTCCAGATGATGTTCAAATGCAAGAACTCTTAGAAACACTTTAAACTTTGTTAGAATACAAAACTGTATCTCATCATTTTTGATAGATACAGTTTTTCTTTTTCTGAAAATAATAGAATTTTTATCTATTTCTCTTGCTAAATTGTTTATTTATGCTATAATAGGAATAATTATTTTTAGGAGGTGTAGTATGTCTTATCTATTCGAGATTTTACCGAGTTTATTGAACGGTGCAAATATGACAATTCAAGTCTTTGCTCTGGTCTTGATCTTTTCAATTCCTTTGGGTATTGTCGTTGCCTTTGCTTTACAAGTCCGCTGGAAACCCCTCCATTATCTAATTGACCTTTATATTTGGGTGATGCGAGGGACTCCCTTGCTCTTGCAATTAATCTTTATTTACTATGTGCTCCCTAGTATTGGGATACGTTTAGATCGTTTGCCTGCTGCTGTGATTGCTTTTGTATTGAACTATGCAGCCTACTTTGCTGAAATCTTTCGTGGTGGGATTGAAACCATACCCAAAGGGCAGTATGAAGCCGCAAAAGTGTTAAAATTTAGCCCCTTTTCTACAGTTCGCTATATCATTCTTCCTCAAGTTACAAAGATTGTCTTACCGAGCGTCTTTAATGAAATTATGAGTTTGGTCAAGGATACTTCATTGGTTTATGCCCTTGGGATTTCAGATTTGATTTTGGCAAGTCGGACAGCAGCCAATCGAGATGCTAGTCTTGTTCCTATGTTCTTAGCCGGGGCGATTTATTTGATTATGATTGGTCTTGTAACCATTGTAGCGAAAAAACTTGAGAAGAAGTACAGCTATTACAGATAGGAGGATTGCTATGTTAGAATTACGAAACATTAACAAGGCCTTTGCTGGCAAACAAATCTTAACCAACTTCAGCCTATCAATTCCTGAAAAGCAAATCCTTGCAATCGTAGGTCCATCAGGAGGCGGAAAGACAACCCTATTACGTATGCTAGCTGGGTTGGAAACCATCGATTCAGGGGAAATCTACTATAACGGAGAATCGCTAGCTATAGACGAGCTAGAAAAGCGCAATCTTCTGGGATTTGTTTTCCAAGATTTTCAACTCTTTCCGCATTTGTCAGTTCTAGATAACTTAACCTTGTCGCCCATAAAAACGATGAGTATGGAGAAGGAAGTTGCTGAGAAGAAGGCGCGTGGTTTGTTAGAACAACTTGGGTTAGCTGGACATGCAGATGCCTTTCCATTCTCACTTTCAGGTGGGCAAAAACAACGGGTGGCCTTAGCGCGCGCCATGATGATAAACCCAGAAATTATTGGATATGATGAGCCTACATCAGCCTTAGATCCAGAGTTGCGATTGGAAGTGGAAAAACTTATCCTTCAAAATAAAGAGCGTGGCATGACTCAGATTGTTGTAACCCACGATCTTCAGTTCGCGGAAAACATTGCTGATCAGATCCTTAAGGTTGATCCAAAGTAGGAGGTGCCTATGAAGAGAAAGAAAATTGCCCTTGTACTTGCTCTGTTCTTTAGCTTCTTCCTGACAGCTTGTACTCAGAAGGCAAGTGATCCAAATCAGGATAATTGGGCCAAATATCAAAAACAGGGAAGCATTACCATTGGCTTTGACAATACCTTTGTTCCCATGGGATTTGAGGAAAAGAATGGCCAGTATGCGGGCTTTGATATCGACCTAGCCCAAGCTGTTTCTGAAAAGCTAGGAATTCAGATTAAATTTCAACCCATCGACTGGGATATGAAAGAAACCGAACTACAAAATGGTACCATTGATGCCATCTGGAATGGCTATACAGCAACAGATGAACGGAAAGAGAAGGTTGCTTTTACCATTCCTTACATGGAAAATCAACAAGTTTTGGTCTCTAAAAAGTCTCAAAATATCCACTCAGTTCAGGATATGACTGACAAAGTTTTAGGGGCCCAGGCTGGATCTTCTGGCTATTTGAATTTTGAAGGACAACCTGAACTACTCAAGAATCGAGTGAAAGACCAGAAGGCTAATCAATACCAAAGTTTCAATGAAGCCTTGATTGATTTAAAAAATGATCGGATTGATGCCTTGTTGATTGACCGGGTATATGCCAATTATTATCTCCAGTCTGAAGGAATATTAAATGACTACAATGTCTTTTCAGCTGGATTTGAAAGTGAAGCTTTTGCAGTGGGTGTTAGACCTGCTGATAAAACTTTACTAGATGCTCTGAACCAAGCCTTTGTTGCACTATACCAAGAAGGAAAATTCCAGGAAATCAGCCAGAAGTGGTTTGGGGAAGATGTAGCCACCAGTCAAGTTAAAAATCAAGAATAAGAAAAAGAGATTGAGTTTATCTCAGTCTCTTTTAGTATAGAAAAATCCTCTGGCAAGTACCAGAGGATAAGAGCTTATACTCAATGAAAATCAAAGAGCAAACTAGGAAGCTAGCCGCAGGCTGCTCAAAGCACTGCTTTGAGGTTGTAGATAGAACTGACGAAGTCAGTTCAAAACACTGTTTTGAGGTTGTGGATATAACTGACGAAGTCAGTAACCATACATACGGCAAGGAAACGCTGACGTGGTTTGAAGAGATTTTCGAAGAGTATTATTTCATTGTTGGGAAGAGCAATACATCACGGATAGTGGTTGTATCAGTGAGGAGCATGCAGAGACGGTCGATACCGATACCCAAACCACCTGTTGGTGGCATACCGTATTCAAGAGCCTCAATGTAGTCGTAGTCAATACCAGTTGCTTCATCATCACCAAGCTCTTTAGCTTTAGCTTGAGCTTCAAAACGGCTAAGCTGATCGATTGGGTCGTTCAACTCTGTAAAGGCATTACCGTATTCCTTAGTCATGATAAAGAGCTCGAAACGGTCAGTAAAGCGTTCGTCTTCAGGATTTTTCTTAGCAAGTGGAGATACAGCTACTGGATGTCCATAGACAAAGGTTGGTTGGATCAAGGTTTCTTCAACAAACTCTTCAAAGAAGGCGTTGATAATGTGACCAACTTCAGTGTAGTGTTTTTCAACTGGAACTTTCTTCTCAGTAGCGATAGCTTTTGCTTCTTCGAAAGTCATGTCTTGCCAGAAATCAACACCAGTAATTTCCTTGATAGCATCCACCATGTGAACACGTTTAAATGGTTCATTGATTTTGATTTCAGTTCCTTGGTAGTTAACAGGACCATCACCTTTAACTGATTTAGCGGCGTGTTGGATAATACCTTCCGTCAAGTCCATGATATCTTGGAAGTCCGCATAAGCTTGGTAAACTTCGATAGAAGTGAACTCAGGGTTGTGAGTGGCGTCCATTCCTTCGTTACGGAAGATACGACCAATCTCATAAACACGTTCCATACCACCAACGATAAGACGTTTTAAGTGAAGCTCCGTCGCGATACGAAGAACCATATCGATATTTTGGGCATTGTGGTGAGTGATAAATGGACGAGCAGCAGCGCCCCCAGCTTCGTTGTGGAGAACAGGTGTTTCCACTTCAAGGAAACCTTTTTGGTCAAGGTAACGACGGATTTCAGAGATGATTTTTGAACGAGTGACAAAGCGCTCAAAGCTTTCACGGTTAGAAATCAAGTCAAGGTAACGTTTACGGTAAATTGTTTCAACGTCAGTCAAACCGTGGAATTTCTCAGGAAGCGGGCGAAGTGCTTTAGACAAGTGTGTGATGTGTGTTGCCTTGATAGAAAGTTCTCCCATATCTGTACGCATGACTTCTCCTTCGACACCGAGGAAGTCACCGAGGTCAGCCTTTTTGAAGATTTCGTAGTTTTCTTCACCGACTTCATCTTTACGAACGTAGATTTGGATTTGACCTTCTCGGTCTTGAAGATGGGCAAAGCCGACTTTCCCTTTACCACGTTTAGTTACTAAGCGTCCAGCGATAGTAGCAGTTTCATTTAATTCATGTAATTGTTCTTTATCAAGTTCTGCAAATTTATCTTTTAGTTCTTGAGAGTTAGCAGTACGTTCAAAACGTTTTCCGAAGGGATCGATTCCTTGTTCACGGAGCGCAGCCATTTTTTCACGGCGAACGATCTGCTGGTCATTTAGTTCTTCCATATGTTCTGTAGACATGGGTTCCTCCTAATTTTACTCAAAATTTGATACGATGAGTCATTTTTTGCGATACTCCCATTTTATCATAAATAGCAAAGAAATTCACGGATATTCTTTGAAAACTAAAAAGAACTTGACCGCTGGGATCAAGTTCCATTATTTTCTTTGATAAGAAGTGTCATTCCATCTTTCGAGAGTAAAGGATTCAAAATCATCGGTTTCTAAAACTGTCAGACTAGCATTGGCCAAGCCTCCATCTTTGCGGAGGTGAGCTTCTTTATAGCCTAAAAGTGTACGCAGGCTAGCAGTGAGATTTGCCCCATGCCCGACAATCAAAATTCTTTCAGCCGGACTTTCTTTCAGAGATTTGATAAACTGAATGGTGCGCTTGGTAGTACTGTAAAGGGATTCTGCTTCAAACATCCTCGTATCAAACTGAGCCAGATTGGAGCGAAAGGCCTTGATTTGTTGCGGGTAGATAGCATTGAGCGTTGCGATTTTTAAACCTTCAAGTTTTCCAAGATGCCATTCACGTAGGTCAGGAATGCTTTTTAGAGGACAAGGGACCTGGAGTTGACTTTGGATAATTTCAGCAGACTTAACTGCTCTGGGTAAATCACTAGAATAAATCGTATCAAAAGGAATTTCCTTAAGATACTGCCCCAGTTGTTTTAGGATGTCAATGGATTCCGGAAGAAGGGGCGAGTCACCACCAGCGCCTTGAAAACGTCCTTCAAGATTCCAGAGGGTGCGCCCATGGCGAACAAAATAGAGTTTCATGACTTACTTTCCTCCAAGATATCAGCAAAATCCGCTTTTACAAAGCTGGCCAAGTCTTGAGGGCGTATGATGATGCTATGTCCGACTTCCCCAGCAGAGACAATCATTTGCTCCAAATCCAAGGCTTTTTGATCAATAAAAATAGGATAGTTGTGTTTTTGGCGAATGCCGACGGGGTTATTAGCGCCGTGAATATAACCTGTCGTTTTTTCTAAGTCTTTTTGTGGAATCATGCTCACTTTTTTATTGCCAGAAACCTTTGCTAATTTTTTCTCAGCGAGGTGTTCTGTTATGGGAACGATTCCGATGATTGGAACTGTTTTGTCCCCTAATAGTGCCAATGTTTTAAAGATTTGGCTTCTGTCGTATTCAGGAGGAAGTTCTCCTTCAAGCGCATTGATTTGAATACCTGTATGCTCAATACCTGCCTTGGTCAAGATTTGTTCGACCAAGGTTTTTTTAATCTTGACTTTTTTTGCCATTATTTATACTTATCCTCCAATTGACTCATCCAGATACCAAGCCAGATACCAAGTGCAAAGAAGAAGGCAACGAGAACATAGCTCACAACGGAAAGTCCAGTGTACTGGATACTTTCAGCATTCCCAGCATTTGGAATCAAAATTAAGAGAGTGCTCGACAGTACAATTCCAATGATAAAGTGATACACACGCGAGTGATAGTTGTTCAAGGCATGGTCCATCAATTTTGAAAAGATAACGAGGGTTGCTCCTGCACCAATTCCGATAGGAAGGAAGGTTCCGAATAAATCAAAGGTCTTAAAACCAGTTAGCATTGGAGCGTACAGTCCTAAAATCAAGAGTAGATTTGACGGACTTAAACCAGGCACCAAGACACCTAGAGCTAAAAGAGCACCCGCTAAGATGAAACTAGCGAAACTGGCACTAAGAGACCCAACAATAAAATTTAGTGCGTATAGCCCGACACCCGAAAGGATAAAGGTGGCCCAGAACCAGACTAGGTCGATCTTATCACGATCAGATTCTCGAGTAGATTCTTTAAGGAGGCTAGGAACCGTACCGATGATAGCTCCAGCAAAACTCCATAAAACATAGACCTGGTAATTTTCTAGCAGATACTCGATTGGATAAGAAAACAAACCAATGCCTAGCAACATCCCGATTGCTACTGGGATAAAGTATAGGACATTCTCTTTAAAATCCTTAAAGGGATGAGCCAGAAAGCTAATCATTCGCTCGTAGATCCCCAAAATAGCTGCTAAAACACCACCTGAAATTCCAGGTAGGATAAATCCTAAGGCGATGACTATTCCCTTAATAACTCTTGCAATCCATGAAAACATCATAAAATCCTCAATTTCATAAAATTCTTTCTCTATTCTATCAATTATAACACAGACGAGAAGAAAATGAAAAAACAAGTGAAAAAGAGAGCAATTTTCACTTGTTTTATGGTCTTAAAAATAGTTTTCTGAAGGTTTCTTCTTTTTCCTTCAAGGTAGAGATGAGGTTAATATCCAAATGATGCTCAAATCCAGCAATTCTCCCTTTAGAAGTGTATTGATGGAGGTCATAATCTAAATCAGTATTAGGCGTGGTTTCAAAGTAACCAGAATCTGTTCCATAGGATGGAATCCAGACAGCAGTGAACTTATCTGTATTGATACTGTGTTCTTGCATGAAGTAAACTCCAATATAGATGCCGATGTTTTTAGCACCTAAAGATTCCAGTTTAGCACGAAAGGCTTCAACCCCCTCGTTCATATCAGACATTGTTTTTTCTTCTACGTCCAACCAATAGTAACTAGGGTTGTAAGGAGAAGCAGCATTATAGAAAACTTCAGCGGCTTTTTCCATTTCCTCCTTGCTGGGACTAGCTAGATAGGCATAGACTCCAACTGGGACATTACGCTTTTGAAATTCTGTAATATAACTTTTATAGGCTTTATCGACACCATTGGCATAAGCCGCATCATTAGTTTCAGTATGTTGAGCCCCATTGTGGACGCGAACAATAACACCTGAAATATTTTGAGACAAGGTATCGTAGTTAATCTCCTCAGGTCTTTGCCAACCAGAGACATCAATAATAGGTTTGTCAAGATTATGCAAGGCCTGATTTTCAACCTGGACAGCATTTGGCTTTGACTTGACGGCATGGTCTTCATAAGTTGGTCTATTGAGGATCAAAATAGCTATAAATATAGTAAATAAAGTAAAAATAATAGCTGGATGAATCTTTTTTCTCATATTTAATTAGTTTAACGTAAATAAATAAAAAAATCAAAGAAAACATCGTAAAAAGTGAATATAACAGTCTCTTATCCCTATTTCCTTGTTTGTTTACTCCCTAGAAACTAAATTATGGTATAATATAAGTGAATTTCTAGAGAAAAGAGAAGATTATGTCAAATTATGCCATTATTTTAGCAGCGGGTAAAGGTACTCGCATGAAATCAGATCTTCCAAAGGTACTTCATAAAGTAGCTGGAATTTCGATGTTGGAACATGTTTTTCGTAGTGTTGGTGCTATTCAACCTGAAAAAACAGTTACTGTAGTTGGTCACAAGGCAGAGCTAGTTGAGCAAGTATTAGCCGGTCAGACAGACTTTGTTACCCAATCAGAACAACTAGGAACTGGGCATGCTGTCATGATGGCAGAGCCAATCTTAGAAGGTCTGACTGGTCATACCTTGGTTATCGCTGGTGATACACCTCTGATTACGGGTGAAAGTCTGAAAAATCTCTTGGATTTCCATATCAATCACAAAAATGTTGCAACTATCCTGACAGCTGAAGCGGCAAATCCTTTTGGATACGGTCGAATTGTCCGCAATGATAACGCAGAAGTTCTTCGAATTGTTGAGCAAAAAGATGCGTCAGATTTTGAAAAACAAATCAAGGAAATCAATACAGGAACTTACGTTTTTGATAACCAACGTCTTTTTGAAGCCCTTAAAAATATCAACACTAACAATGCCCAAGGTGAATACTATATTACTGACGTGATTGGTATTTTCCGTAATGCGGGTGAGAAGGTTGGGGCCTATACTCTCAAGGATTTTGATGAAAGTCTTGGGGTAAATGACCGTGTAGCTCTTGCGACTGCGGAAGCAGTGATGCGCCGCCGTATCAACCAAAAGCATATGGTTAATGGTGTTAGCTTTGTTAATCCGGAAGCAACTTACATCGACATTGATGTTGAGATTGCTCCCGAAGTCCAAATCGAAGCCAACGTTACCTTGAAAGGTCGAACGAAGATTGGTGCGGAGACTATTTTAACAAATGGAACTTATGTCGTAGATAGTACCGTTGGAGCTGGAGCCGTGATTACCAACTCTATGATTGAGGAAAGTAGAGTTGCGGATAGTGTGACAGTCGGTCCTTATGCCCATATCCGTCCAGGTTCAAGTCTTGCTTCTCAAGTTCACATTGGAAACTTTGTTGAAGTAAAAGGATCTTCAATCGGTGAAAAAACCAAGGCGGGTCATTTGACCTATATCGGAAACTGCGAAGTGGGCAGCAACGTTAATTTTGGTGCAGGAACTATTACAGTAAACTACGATGGCAAAAATAAATACAAAACTGTCATTGGCAATAATGTCTTTGTTGGCTCAAACTCAACTATTATTGCTCCTGTAGAACTTGGGGATAATTCTCTGGTTGGAGCGGGTTCAACCATTACCAAGAATGTTCCTGCTGATGCCATTGCTATCGGCCGTGGACGTCAGGTCAACAAAGATGAATATGCGACTCGCCTCCCTCATCATCCCAAGAACCAGTAGGAGTTTGTCATGGAATTTGAAGAAAAAACGATTAGTCGGAAGGAAATCTATCAAGGTCCTATCTTTAAACTAGTGCAAGATCAGGTTGAACTGCCAGAAGGAAAGGGTACTGCCCAACGTGACTTGATTTTTCACAATGGAGCTGTTTGTGTTCTAGCTGTGACAGCTGAGGATAAAATTGTCCTTGTTAAGCAATATCGGAAGGCCATCGAGGCTGTTTCTTATGAGATTCCTGCTGGTAAACTTGAACTTGGTGAAAATGCTGATCCAATGGCGGCGGCCCTTCGTGAATTGGAAGAAGAAGTTGCATACACTGGTAAGTTAGAACTGTTGTACGATTTCTATTCTGCGATTGGATTTTGTAATGAAAAACTAAAACTCTACCTCGCTAGTGATTTGGTCAAGGTGGAAAATCCTCGCCCACAAGATGATGATGAAACTTTGGAAGTTTTAGAAGTAAGCCTAGAGGAGGCCAAAAACCTAATCCAGTCAGGTCATATCTGTGATGCCAAGACCATTATGGCAATCCAGTACTGGGAACTACAAAAGAAATAGAGGAGAAACCCATGGGAAAACCTTTATTAACAGACGAAATGATTGAACGTGCCAATCGTGGTGAGAAAATCTCAGGACCACCTCTTCAAGATGATGAGGAAACAAAGATCCTACCAACGTCTTCACAACATTTTGGTTATTCACGCTCTAGAGACCACGGTTTTAGTCAAGATACACTTACAATCGAAGTAGAACCAACGATTCATAAGAGTCGCCGCATTGAGAATACTAAGAGAAATGTTTTTAATTCGAAACTCAATCGCATCTTGTTTGCGGTCATCTTACTCTTGATTTTGTTAATTTTAGCGATGAAACTCTTGTAATTGAAAGGACTTGAAATGAAAATTGGAATCATTGCTGCCATGCCAGAAGAACTCCTATATTTGACTCAGAATTTGGATAAACCTCAAGAAGTCCAAGTCTTGGGAAATACCTACTATACTGGCACTGTTGGCAATACAGAAGTCGTTCTAGTTCAGAGTGGGATTGGGAAGGTCATGTCGGCTATGAGTGTAGCTATTCTAGCTGACTATTTTCAGGTAGAAGCTATCATCAATACAGGATCAGCAGGTGCTCTTGCTGAAGGGATTGCTGTTGGTGATGTCGTGATTGCAGATAGACTGGCTTACCATGATGTGGATGTGACTGCTTTTGGTTATGCTTATGGCCAAATGGCGCAACAACCGCTTTATTTTGAATCAGACAAAACCTTTGTAGCCAAAATCCAAGAGAGTCTATCTCTGTTGGACCAAAACTGGCACCTAGGCTTGATTGCTACAGGAGATAGCTTTATAGCTGGGGATGATAAGATTGCTAGTATCAAATCCCACTTCCCTGATGTTTTAGCAGTTGAAATGGAAGGGGCAGCCATTGCTCAAGCGGCTCAGGCTCTTAGCCTACCTTTCCTAGTCATTCGTGCTATGAGTGACAATGCCAATCACGAAGCCTCTATCTCTTTTGATGAGTTTATTATCGAAGCTGGACGTCGTTCTGCCCAAGTCTTACTAGCCTTTTTAAAGGCCTTAGATTAAGCGGAAATTTGACAGTTTATCTAGCTTATGATAAGATTTAAATAAAGAAAAGCTAGAAAACGTTTCAGAGGATATTATGAGTATTGAAATGACCGTCAGTGAGATTGCAGAGGTCTTAGGACTATCTCGTCAAGCAATCAACAATCGTGTCAAAGAACTTCCAGAAGAGGACACGAAAAAAAATGACAAAGGTGTAACTGTAGTTACTCGAAGTGGCTTGATCAAGCTAGAAGAAATCTATAAAAAAACAATTTTTGAAGATGAGCCTGTCAGTGATGATGTCAAACAACGTGAACTGATGGAAATCTTGGTTGATGAGAAAAATGCTGAAATTCTTCGTTTGTACGAGCAGCTCAAGGCAAAAGACCGCCAGTTATCAGAAAAAGATGAACAGATGCGTATCAAAGACCGCCAGATTGCTGAAAAGGACAAACAGTTGGACCAACAGCAACAGTTAACTCTTCAAGCGATGAAAGATCAAGAAACCTTGAAACTCGAGTTGGACCAAGCAAAAGAAGAAGTCCAAGCAACCAAAAAAGGCTTTTTTGCTCGCCTTTTTGGAGGAAAATAAAGAAGCTGTTTGGGTTACTCACTAACCTAATGGCTTCTTTTATTATTTATAGTTTAGTTTGGGTAGTAATTGAGGTAAATAATGGAAAAATTAAGAGATTATATCGCCTTTGATTTGGAATTCAATCAACACGAGGGGGTTACCCATTTAATTCAAGTATCAGCAGTCCGCTTTCAAGATGGACAAGAAAGTGCTGCTTTTGATTCTTATGTTTATACTACAGCACCATTGAAGAGTTTTATCAATGGTTTGACTGGAATCACAGCTGAAACCTTGAAAGATGCGCCAAAAGTAGAACAAGTTTTAAAGGACTTTCAAGCATTCGTTGGCGACATACCTATCGTTGGTTACAATGCAGCTAAGAGTGATTTGCCTATTCTCTTGGATCATGGTATTGATTATCGTGACCAGTATAAGGTTGATCTATATGAGGAGGCTTTTGAACGCCGTAGTTCTGATCTACACGGAATAGCCAATCTTAAATTGCAAACTGTAGCGAATTTTTTAGGCTTTCACGGGAAGTCTCATAACAGTTTAGAGGATGCCCGCATGACGGCGCGTGTTTACGAAGCTTTTTTGGAATCAGATGAAGGAAAGCTATTAATAGAAGACCAGAGTAGTTTTTCGATGAATCCTTTCGGTGGCTTAGATTTATCCCAATTTTTAGACTAGGAGTGCTTATGAAACCTGAAAAACCTAAAAAGCTAGGTTTTAGGAAGATATACTATAACCTAGATAAGATTTTATTTCTATTTTTCTTGATATTTATGATGGTTGAGTTTGTCTGGCTACCATTAAATTCATGGATTGCTGGCATCCTTCTGAGACAAACCGGCTATTTGTTTATCTCCTACAATAACTTTTGGGCGATTATACAAGGCTCGCCTTTTATCAGTTTAGCCTTTCTCATCTTAATTGCAATCAATCTCCTGGTTGCCTATTTCCAGATTTGTCTTTTGTTTATCGGGGCTCGTCACCTTCTCTATCATGAAAAGAGAACCTTAATTGAGTACAGTAGAAAAGTATTTCACCAGAGCTTTTTATTTGTTAAGCGATTGAGCTTTTGTAAGATGGCCTTTGTCTTTTTTTACATTGCTATGCTTTTCCCGTTCATCCGTAAGATTTTAAAAATCTATTACCTCAACAAAATTATTATCCCTGATTTTATTGTGAATTATTGGGAAGGTAAGCATTGGCTGGTAGGTCTGATGATCATAGCATCCGCTTGGATCTTACTCTATATTTCAGTCCGATTTATGTTTGCCCTGCCTAAGATTCTCTTTGAAAGAAAGACCGTAAGAGAAAGTGTGAAATATAGTCTCCAAAAGACGAAAAAAAACGTTCTTTTCTTCTCTTGGCATCTTTTACTCATTATCATTAAAACCTATCTTTTCTTCTTTGGTCTGTTAATTCCCTTGCTTTTTGCGCAAGCAGTGATGGATAATCTAACTCAAAAAGAATCCTTGATTCTCGGAGTGATTAATTTTGTCTTGATTAAAAATTTCCATTACATGACCCTGACTTATTTCCTAGTGAAGTTTGTTTCCTTCCTGACAGGAGAAGAGCTAGAGATTATGCCAAGGCGAAAGAAAGATCATCTGATGAGATGGGGTGTCATGGGGTGTGCAAGTATCATTTTTGCCATAGAAGGCTACGTTTATCTGGAATCTCCGGATACCAATACACCTTTAGTGATTTCGCACAGAGGAGTAAGTAATAAAAACGGTGTTCAAAATACTGTGCAGTCTTTAGAAAAAACAGCTCAACTAAAACCAGATCTCATCGAAATGGATGTGCAGGAAACGAAAGACGGTCAGTTCGTGATGATGCACGATGCTAACCTCAAAAATTTAACAGGTATTAATGCTACACCGCAAGATTTGACTCTGGATGAATTAACAAATACAGATATTTACGAGAATGGTTATCAAACAAAGATTTCAAGCTTTGATGCCTATTTAGAGCGTGCAAATGCTTTAAACCAAAAATTGCTGATTGAGATTAAAACCAGTAAAAAAGATAGTCCGCAAATGATGGACCATTTCCTTGAAAAGTATGGGGCGACTATCAAGAAAAATGGACATCAGATGCAATCACTAGACTACCATGTGATTGATAAAGTGTTGACTTATGATTCTGAAATTCCAGTTTACTTTATTCTTCCCTATAACAGTATCTTCCCAAGAACCAAGGCAACGGGTTACACTATGGAGTACTCGACTTTGGATGAATACTTTGTCAATAAACTCTGGACAACTGATCAGAGACTCTATGTTTGGACCGTAAATGGTTCGGAGGCATTTGATAAAGCCGTTCGCCTCGGCGCAGATGGCATGATTACTGATGATCTTGAAATGGTCCAGTCACAAGTCACAATGACTCAAGACGATCCGGAATATACGGAATTACTCTTAAAGAAAGCAATGGAATTCTTTGATTTCTAAGAAAAAAAAGAGAAACAGATGTTTCTCTTTTTTTGTGGATTAGAAAGGCAATTTTCCAGCGAAAGCTCCTAGTTTCTTCTTAGTCGTTTCATCAATTTGTTCAAGAGCAGCATTAATTGCTTGCGCAGTCATATCTGAAAGTGTTTCGAGATCTTCTGGATCTACAACTGCTGGGTTGAAGTCAATGCTGACAACTTTTTTGTCTCCAGTCAAAGTTGCTTGGACAAGGTCCTGAGCTGATTTTCCAACAAACTCCATGGCAGCGAGTTCTGCTTGGCTTTGTTCCATTTGTTTTTGAAGTTTTTGTGCTTGGCGCATCATGTTTTGCATGTTCATCATGGCGGTTTACAGTTTCCTTTTTTCTATTTTTTTCTTTTTTATTTTATCAATTTTAGGTTCAAAAGTCTATTATTTGTTTAATTCATGAGATATATGAACTTTTATAATGAGTCTCTCAAAAAACTTTTAAGAAATTTACTATGTACACCTAGTATTCTTTGCTAAACAAATAATTTCATTTAAGTTTTCTTTAAGGTTTCTATTATATTCTAAAGAACTCTATATTAACCGAACGTTGATAGGAGAATATAGAGGATAACCTAATTTTATTTCTTAATTTGTTATGGTCTTTCCGGATTTAGCAACACATTGTTCACTTTTTATCTTAAATAGTGTGTTGATTAGACTAAATGACACTCTGTCTTTTCTTCATGATGGAGGCAGATTGTGATATAATAGATAGTAATGAGTTTTTTAGAATAAACTAAAGGAGAATATAAATGATCTATGCAGGAATCCTAGCCGGAGGAACTGGCACACGCATGGGAATCAGTAATTTACCAAAACAATTCTTGGAGCTAGGTGATCGTCCTATTTTGATTCACACAATTGAAAAATTCGTTTTAGAACCAAGTATTGAAAAAATTGTGGTTGGAGTTCATGGAGATTGGGTCTCTCATGCTGAGGACTTAGTTGAAAAGTATCTTTCTCTCCACAAGGATCGCATCATCATCACCAAGGGGGGTGCTGATCGCAATACCAGTATCGAGAAGATTATAGAAGCCATTGATGCCTATCGTCCAATCACTCCAGAAGATATTGTGATTACCCACGACTCTGTTCGCCCCTTTATCACACTTCGCATGATTCAGGACAATATCAAACTCGCCCAAAATCATGATGCGGTTGACACAGTAGTAGAAGCGGTTGATACCATTGTTGAAAGTACCAATGGTCAGTTTATCACGGATATTCCAAATCGTGTTCACCTCTATCAAGGTCAAACACCTCAAACCTTCCGATGCAAGGATTTCATGGACTTGTATGGATCCCTATCTGATAAAGAAAAGGAAATCCTAACGGATGCATGTAAGATTTTTGTTATCAAAGGGAAGGATGTTGCTCTAGCTAAAGGGGAATATTCAAACCTTAAAATCACGACTGTGACAGACTTGAAAATCGCGAAAAGCATGATTGAGAAAGACTAAGGATATGATTAATCAAATTTATCAACTGACAAAACCAAAGTTTATCAATGTAAAATACCAAGAAGAGGACATTGATCAGGAAAATCATATCCTGATTCGTCCAAATTATATGGCGGTTTGTCATGCGGATCAACGTTACTATCAAGGAAAACGTGATCCAAAGATATTGGCTAAAAAGCTTCCTATGGCTATGATTCACGAGTCTTGTGGAACTGTTATCTCAGATCCAACTGGTACTTATGAAGTGGGTCAAAAGGTAGTTATGATTCCAAATCAACCGCCTATGCAGAGTGACAAGGAGTTCTACGAGAACTACATGACAGGAACCTACTTCCTATCTAGTGGTTATGATGGCTTTATGAGAGAATTTGTCTCTCTTCCAAAAGATCGTGTTGTGTCTTATAATGACATTGAGGATACAGTTGCTGCCATTACCGAGTTTGTGAGTGTGGGTATGCATGCTATGAATCGTTTCTTAAATCTTGCCCACAGCAAGCGGGAGCGTATTGCTGTTATCGGAGATGGTAGTTTGGCCTTTGTGGTTGCTAATATTATCAATTACACTCTACCAGAAGCTGAGATTATCGTGATTGGTCGGCATTGGGAAAAACTAGAGCTCTTCTCTTTTGCAAAAGAGTGCTACATTACTGATAATATTCCAGAAGATTTGACCTTTGATCATGGATTTGAGTGTTGCGGTGGTGATGGCACGGGACCAGCTATCAATGACTTGATTCGTTACATTCGACCTCAGGGAACGATTCTCATGATGGGAGTGAGTGAATACAAGGTTAATATCAATACACGAGATGCTTTGGAAAAAGGATTGTTATTAGTGGGATCGTCTCGATCAGGACGAATTGATTTTGAAAATGCAATACAGATGATGGAAGTTAAAAAGTTTGCAAATCGTCTGAAAAATATCCTTTATGTCGAAGAACCAGTGAGAGAAATCAAGGACATTCATCGTGTCTTTGCTACAGACCTAAATACTGCTTTCAAAACAGTGTTTAAGTGGGAAGTGTAAGAGATGGAGGCTAATCGTGGAGAAAATCATTAAAGAAAAAATTTCTTCTTTACTATCTGATGAAGAAGAAGTACTCAGTGTTGAACAACTGGGAGGCATGACCAACCAAAACTATTTGGTCAAGACAACCAATAAGCAGTATATCGTTAAATTTTTCGGAAAAGGGACCGAAAAGCTCATCAATCGTCAAGATGAAAAATACAATCTTGAATTGTTGAAAGATTTGAATCTTGATGTCAAGAATTATCTTTTTGATATTGAGTCAGGAATCAAGGTAAATGAGTACATTGATTCTGCAACAACGCTTGATTCCACTTCGATTAAGACCAAGTTTGAAAAGATTGCCCCAATGCTACAGACCATTCATGCATCAGGTAAAGAACTAAGAGGGGAATTTGCACCTTTTGAAGAAATCAAAAAATACGAAGCCTTGATTGAGGGAAATATCCCATACACCAATTATGAAGCTGTGAGAAAAGAAGTATTCTCACTAGAGAAAAGATTGGCTGATTTGGGTGTTGACAGAAAGTCTTGTCATATCGATTTGGTTCCAGAAAACTTTATCGAGTCACCTCAAGGTCGTTTGTATTTGATTGACTGGGAATACTCTTCTATGAATGATCCGATGTGGGATTTGGCAGCTCTTTTCTTAGAGTCTGAATTTACAAAGCAAGAGGAAGATGATTTCCTTTCCTACTATGGAAGTGATAAAACTCCAGTATCTCGTGAAAAGATTCGAATCTATAAAATTTTACAAGATACCATCTGGAGTTTGTGGACAGTGTACAAAGAAGCTCAAGGTGCTGACTTTGGAGATTATGGTGTGCGTCGTTACCAAAGAGCTGTTGACGGTTTGACTTATTATGGAGGTTAGGATGAAGAATAAAAATGGTGTTTCTTTCGGCCTGCTCTCAGGTATCTTCTGGGGGCTCGGTCTGACAATCAGTGCTTATATCTTTTCAATTTTTACCAATCTTTCGCCTTTTGTGGTGGCAGCGGCACATGACTTTTTGAGTATCTTTATTTTATTAGCTTTTCTCTTGATTAGAGAAGGGAAAGTTCGCTTATCAATCTTTCTAAATATTCGAAATGTCAGTGTTATTGTCGGAGCCTTGCTAGCTGGACCTATAGGAATGCAGGCCAATCTTTATGCAGTTAAGTATATCGGTAGTTCACTAGCTTCATCTGTATCAGCTATTTACCCAGCAGTTTCAGTTTTGCTAGCTTTCTTCATTTTGAAACACAAGGTTTCAAAGAATACAGTATTCGGTGTTTTCTTGATTATTGCAGCTATCATTGCTCAAACCTACAAGGTTGAACAAGTAAACTCGTTTTACATTGGAATTCTTTGTGCATTAGTTTGTGCCATCGCATGGGGTAGTGAAAGTGTTCTTAGTTCCTACGCCATGGAAAGTGACTTGAGTGAAATTGAAGCACTATTAATCCGCCAAGTAACCTCATTCTTGTCATACCTTGTCATTGTCCTCTTTTCTCATCATTCATTTGCGGAAGTAGCAGATGGGCAATTGCTCGGTTTGATGTTAGTCTTTGCAGCATGTAATATGATTTCATACTTAGCCTACTACATTGCTATCAACCGTTTACAACCTGCAAAAGCAACTGGATTGAACGTAAGCTATGTCGTATGGACTGTTTTATTTGCAGCTGTTTTCTTAGGTACACCGCTAGATATGCTGACAATTATCACTTCACTTATTGTTATGGCTGGTGTTTATATTATTATTAAAGAATAAAGGAGAATAGCGTGAAAGCAATTATCTTGGCAGCGGGATTAGGAACTCGTCTGCGCCCTATGACTGAAAATACCCCTAAAGCCTTGGTTAAGGTCAATCAAAAACCTTTGGTAGAATACCAAATCGAGTTTCTGAAAGAGAGAGGAATTGATGAGATTATCATCGTTGTTGGTTACCTCAAAGAACAATTCGATTACCTAAAAGAAAAATATGGGGTTCGTTTAGTCTTTAATGACAAGTATGCAGATTACAACAATTTCTACTCACTTTATCTTGTTAAAGAAGACTTAGCTAACAGCTATGTCATTGATGCGGATAACTATCTCTTCAAAAATATGTTTAGAAACGATCTAGAACGTTCTACTTATTTCAGTGTTTATCGTGAAGACTGTACAAATGAATGGTTCCTAGTTTATGGTGATGACTATAAGGTTCAAGACATCATTGTTGACAGTAAGGCAGGCCGTATTTTGAGTGGTGTATCATTCTGGGATGCTCCAACTGCAGAGAAGATTGTTGACTTTATTGACAAAGCTTATGAAAGTGGAGAATTTGTTGATCTCTACTGGGACAATATGGTTAAGGACAACATCAAAGAATTAGATGTTTATGTTGAAGAGTTAGAAGGCAACAGCATCTACGAAATCGATAGTGTCAAAGACTATCAAAAACTAGAAGAGATTTTATCTTCTATTAAATAACCAATCCAAAATTAGAAGGCTCAGCCTTCTTTTTTTGTAGTTGAAATCAAGTGATGTTTGATATTGATTGTATTTATTAAATAAAACAAAATTTATAAAAAAATGAACAAAATAAAACAAAAATCATTGACAACGATTTCATATAGTGTTATACTTATAGCATAAAAGTTAATTGAAAGAAGGGAAGATGTTATGGGATTAGATCATTTCTTTGACAAAGACCTCGTGTTTTGCTTAGAAGCGGATAATCAAGAACAACTCTTTGATCAGGTAGCAACCCTGTTGGAAGAACGAAAAATCGTAACTCCAACCTATCGTGAAGCCTTGATCACGCGTGAAAAGTCATTTCCGACTGGCTTGGATATGGAATTTCTGGGAAAGGATTTGCCAAATGTAGCGATTCCTCATACAGATATTGTTCATAATCTAGCTGAGAAAGTGGTGGTTGTTCGACTAGAAAAACCAGTAACTTTTCACAATATGATTGCTCCTGATAAGGAAGTAGCAGTATCCTTACTCTTCTTTATCATTAACAATTCAAGTTCGAGTCAAACCAACATTCTTGCTCAGTTGATGGACTTCTTTACAGGAAATGGTCATCTTGAAGACCTATCAAAAATTTCTGAACCAGAAGCTCTCTACACTTACATTTCTGAAGCAACTGCTTAAATCGTACATTAAAATAACTAAATCGGAGGAAATCCAAATGATTAAAATTCTTGCTGCCTGCGGTGCAGGTGTTAACTCAAGTCACCAAATTAAAAGTGCTCTAGAAGAAGAACTTTCAAACCGTGGTTATGATGTTCACTGTGATGCAGTCATGGTGAAAGATGTAAACGAAGACCTTATCAAGGGCTACGATATCTTTACACCAATCGCTGCAACTGACCTTGGTTTTGAACCAGGTATTCCAGTAATTGAAGCTGGACCAATCTTGTTCCGTATTCCAGCAATGAGCGCTCCAGTATTTGACAATATTGAAGCAGCTATCAAAGAACATGGACTAAGCTAATTTATTCTTTATCTTGTTAACATTCATATAATTAAAAAAACGGGAGGAACTATTATGGATGTCATTATCAATCTGGCCAACGATATCTTCAAACCTATCTTGGCTATGGGTGGCCCTATCATCATGCTGATCATTTTGACAGTATTGGCTCTACTTTTTGGAGTGAAATTCTCCAAAGCGCTTGAAGGTGGTATCAAGCTTGCTATCGCCCTTACAGGTATCGGTGCCATCATCGGTATGCTCAACGGAGCTTTCTCAGCTTCACTTGCGAAATTCGTTGAGAACACTGGTATCCAATTGAACATCACTGACGTTGGTTGGGCACCACTTGCTACCATCACTTGGGGATCTGCTTGGACACTTTACTTCTTGCTTGTAATGTTGATTGTCAACGTTGTGATGCTTGCAATGAAGAAAACAGACACACTTGACGTCGATATCTTCGATATCTGGCACTTGTCAATCACTGGTCTTTTGATCAAATGGTATGCAGACAACAACGGTGTAAGCCAAGGGGTTTCACTCTTCATCGCGACAGCAGCAGTTGTACTTGTAGGTATTTTGAAGATCATCAACTCTGATTTGATGAAACCAACATTTGACGACCTTCTTAACGCACCAAGTTCATCACCAATGACTTCAACTCACATGAACTACATGATGAACCCAGTTATCATGGTCTTGGATAAGATCTTTGATAAAGTATTGCCAGGTCTTGATAAATATGACTTTGACGCTGCAAAATTGAACAAGAAAATCGGTTTCTGGGGATCTAAATTCTTCATTGGTTTCATTCTTGGTATCGTTATTGGTTTGATGGGGACTCCACAGCCAGTTGCTGGAGTAGAAGATGCATCTTCTTGGGAACTTGTTATTAAAGGTTGGTTGAGCCTTGGTTTAACTGCCGGTGTCTGCTTGGAGCTCTTCTCACTTATCGGATCTTGGTTCATCGCAGCCGTAGAACCACTTTCACAAGGTATTACAAACGTTGCTACTAAACGTCTTCAAGGACGTAAATTCAACATCGGTCTTGACTGGCCTTTCATCGCTGGTCGTGCTGAAATCTGGGCTTGTGCCAACGTACTTGCACCAATCATGTTGATTGAAGCAGTGCTTCTTTCAAACGTCGGAAATGGTATCTTGCCACTTGCTGGTATCATCGCCATGGGTGTAACTCCAGCTCTCTTGGTTGTTACTCGTGGTAAATTGCTCCGTATGATCATCTTCGGAACACTCTTGTTGCCACTCTTCCTTCTTTCTGGTACTCTCATCGCTCCATTTGCAACTGAACTTGCTAAAGGTGTAGGTGCCTTCCCAGAAGGTGTGAACCAATCTCAATTGATTACTCACTCAACTCTTGAAGGACCAATTGAAAAACTATTTGGTTGGGCAATCGGTAATGCTACAACAGGTGATATTAAAGCAATTCTTGGTGCAGTAGCCTTCCTCGTATTCTATGTAGGTATCTTTGCTTGGTATAGAAAACAAATGATCAAACGTAACGAAGAATACGCAGCAAATGCTAAATAATTCGCTCCTATAAAATGTAAATTGTAAAAACTAGGTTGTCAATTTCCGACATTGGGAGTGGCAACCTAGTTTTTTATATAAAATCTAAAAATTGTTGGAGAATATAATGGTAATTGAAGTAAAATCAGACCAGTTAACGGTCCAGTTTAAAACCTTAGGTGGTGCCCTGTCGTCAATTAAAGACCGAGATGGCATTGAATATTTGTGGCAAGGGGATGCAACTTATTGGAGTGGACAAGCTCCAGTACTTTTTCCAATATGTGGCTCTTTGAGAGAGGATACAGCCTTATACAGTCACGCTGATGGAACGGAAACAAAAGGAAGTATTCCGCGTCATGGTTTGGTCCGTAAAAATGAATTTGAGTTAGTTGAACAAACAGAAAATAGCGTAACTTTTGCTATCGAAGATAATGAGAATACTTATCAAAACTATCCTTATCATTTCCGCCTTGAAATCACTTATGAAGTGACTGGCAAGACTGTTCGTACTCAATATAAAGTCCTTAATAAAGAAATGAATAAAGTGGTGCCATTCTTCGTAGGAGGACATCCAGGATTTAATTGTCCTCTACTTGATGATGAAGTCTATGAAGATTACTATTTAGAGTTTGAAAAAGAAGAGACTTGCTCTGTTCCCCGTCCTTTCCCGGAAACAGGACTCTTAGACTTCCAAGATAGGAGTCCATGGTTGGATTCTCAAAAGGAAGTGGATCTCAGTTACGATCTGTTCAGTGTTGATGCAGTGACACTCGATGAGTTGCAATCTAGAACAATTGCACTTCGTTCGCGGAAGCATGAGAAGGGATTGAAAGTAAACTTCCAAGAGTTTTCAAATCTTATTATTTGGTCTACCCTAAATAAAGGTCCTTTCATAGCTTTTGAACCTTGGTCAGGCTTATCAACTTCACTTGAAGAAGGAAATCATTTAGAGGATAAGAAGAATGTTCGTCTCTTAGAACCAGGCCAAGTTGATCAGATCGGTTTTGAGATCGAAATCTTATGATTTTAAAAAATATAACACAAAAACAAACATTTGCTGTTGACTTTTTATAAAAATAGGAGTATATTATGTTTGTAAACAACAAATGATGTTTGTAACAAACAAACAATCACTTGTTATATTCTCTTTCGAGGAGGAAGTTTGTTTCTAGGAACTTGATTTCCTGGACTTGGATAAGGTGATATTCATCTCATTCAATCAAATTTGTCAATAAACTGCTAGAAAGCCTTTTGTACTTATAATACTAGCTATAAAAGTCTTTACTAGCCTAGAAAAATAAAAAGGAGTATACAATATGTCTATTGTTATCGGTGCAGATGCTGCAGGTTTGAGATTGAAAGAAGTTGTGAAAGACTTCCTGGAAAAAGAAAACTTCCACGTTGTGGATGTTACAGCTGAAGGTCAAGATTTTGTTGATGTGACTCTTGCTGTTGCTGCAGAAGTAAACAAAGAAGAACAAAACCTTGGTATCGTGATTGATGCTTATGGGGCTGGTCCATTCATGGTCGCAACTAAAATCAAAGGAATGGTTGCTGCAGAAGTATCTGACGAACGTTCAGCTTATATGACTCGTGGCCACAACAACTCACGTATGATCACTATGGGTGCACAACTTGTTGGTGATGAATTGGCTAAAAATATTGCTAAAGGTTTTGTTAACGGCAAATACGACGGTGGTCGTCACCAAATTCGGGTTGATATGTTGAACAAAATGTGCTAATACTCTTCAAAAATCAAGATAATCTGTCGTCAGCTCACTTTAGCTAACCTCAGTTATGCTCGCAGCTTGCTTCCTAAGCTGATCTTGATTTTTCTTGAGTAAGGATAAATGATATTAGATTTATATAATTAATCGGAGGGAATAACTAATGAGAATTGCAATTGGATGTGACCACATCGTAACAGATGAAAAAATGGCGGTTTCAGAATTTTTGAAATCAAAAGGATATGAAGTCATTGATTTTGGTACCTATGACCACACACGTACTCACTACCCAATCTTTGGTAAAAAAGTTGGTGAAGCTGTAACTAGCGGTCAAGCTGATCTTGGGGTATGTATCTGTGGTACTGGTGTTGGTATCAACAACGCTGTAAATAAAGTTCCAGGTGTTCGTTCTGCCTTGGTTCGTGATATGACAACAGCTCTTTATGCTAAAGAGCAATTGAATGCCAACGTTATCGGGTTTGGTGGTAAGATTACTGGTGAATTGCTCATGTGTGATATCATTGAAGCTTTCATCAATGCTGAATACAAACCATCTGAAGAAAACAAAAAATTGATCGCTAAAATCGAGCATGTTGAAACTCACAATGCTCATCAAGCAGATGCAAACTTCTTTACAGAATTCCTTGAAAAATGGGATCGTGGTGAATACCACGACTAAGAGGTTACCTATGATTTTAACAGTCACAATGAATCCATCCATTGATATTTCCTATCCCTTGGATGAGTTAAAGATTGATACTGTCAATCGTGTGGTGGATGTAACCAAAACAGCTGGTGGGAAAGGTCTCAATGTTACGCGAGTTCTTTCAGAATTTGGAGATTCTGTTGTTGCTACTGGTCTAGTTGGTGGTAAACTTGGTGAGTTTTTAGTAGAAAACATCGACGATAAAGTAACGAAACGTTTCTTCTCCATTCAAGGAGAGACTCGTAACTGTATCGCTATTCTGCACGGAGACAACCAAACAGAAATCCTTGAAAAAGGACCTGAAGTTCTGGAACAAGAAGGGCAAGATTTCTTGGATCATTTCAAAAATCTCCTTGAAACTGTGGAAGTAGTTGCTATCTCTGGTAGTCTGCCAGCTGGCCTTCCGGTTGACTATTATGCAAACTTAGTGGAGCTTGCTAATAAAGCAGAGAAACCAGTTGTTCTAGACTGCTCAGGTGCGGCTCTTCAGTCTGTCCTTGAATCACCACACAAACCAACAGTTATCAAACCAAATAACGAAGAATTGTCTCAGCTTCTTGGAAAAGAAGTTTCAGAGGATTTGGATGAATTAAAAGAAGTTCTTCAAGAGCCTCTATTTGCAGGGATTGAGTGGATTATCGTTTCACTTGGTGCAAATGGTGCTTTTGCAAAACATAGTGATACCTTCTACAAGGTAGATATTCCGAGAATTCAAGTAGTTAATCCAGTTGGATCTGGAGATTCTACTGTTGCAGGTATTTCTTCAGGTCTTCTTCATAAGGAATCTGATCAAGAACTCCTCATCAAGGCCAATGTCCTTGGTATGCTCAATGCTCAAGAAAAAATGACTGGTCATGTCAATATGGCCAACTATCAAACTCTATATGATCAATTAATAGTAAAAGAGGTATAAAATGGCTTTAACAGAAAACAAACGTGCTTGCTTGCAAAAACTCTCTGACGAGAACGGCATTATCTCAGCTCTTGCCTTTGACCAACGTGGCGCTTTGAAACGTCTCATGGCTCAATATCAAACGGAAGAGCCAACAGTTGCTCAAATGGAAGAACTTAAAGTCTTGGTGGCTGATGAATTGACAAAATACGCCTCATCTATGCTCCTTGACCCTGAGTATGGTCTTCCTGCTACAAAAGCCCTTGATGCCAACGCTGGTCTTCTCCTTGCTTATGAAAAAACTGGATACGATACTACAAGTACCAAACGCTTGCCAGACTGCTTGGATGTATGGTCTGCAAAACGTATCAAGGAACAAGGTGCAGACGCTGTCAAGTTCTTGCTTTATTATGACGTAGACAGCGCTGACGAACTCAACCAAGAAAAACAAGCCTACATCGAACGCATCGGTTCTGAGTGTGTGGCAGAAGACATTCCATTCTTCCTTGAAATCTTAGCTTACGATGAAAAAATCGCTGACGCAGGTTCTGCAGAATACGCAAAAGTGAAACCACACAAGGTTATTGGTGCTATGAAGGTCTTCTCAGACCCACGCTTCAACATCGATGTTTTGAAAGTTGAAGTTCCAGTCAACGTCAAATATGTTGAAGGCTTTGGCGATGGTGAAATCGTTCATACACGCGAAGAAGCAGCAGCCTTCTTTAAAGCGCAAGACGAAGCAACAAACTTGCCGTACATCTACTTGAGTGCAGGTGTGTCAGCTAAACTCTTCCAAGAAACTCTTGTCTTTGCCCACGAATCAGGTGCAAACTTTAACGGAGTTCTTTGTGGCCGTGCAACATGGGCTGGATCAGTTGAAGCTTACATCAAAGATGGTGAAGTAGCAGCTCGTGAGTGGTTGCGTACAACTGGATTTGAGAACATTGACGAACTCAACAAGGTTCTTCAAACAACAGCGACTTCATGGAAAGAACGTGTATAAGTTTCCCCCCCTAATCTTAGGAACATGGATCTAAATAAAAAATTTAAAAAAAGTTGAATGTAAAGGTTTACAAAAAAACTTACTTGTGCTATACTTAAATCACAAGTTAATACAAGGTGAGTGTTACTAAGTTATATTAGGCATGATCACAGGTGGATTAGAAATCAAAAGAATTTCTAGTTCATTTGTGGTCATTTTTTGTACTCGTATACCTTTATGATGCAAAAGGAGGTTATCATGTATCGAATTCTAAACCCAATGAATCACAATGTCTCGCTTGTCAGAAACGACAAAGGAGAAGAAGTGATTGTGATTGGTAAGGGGATTGCATTTGGAAAAAAGAAGGGGGATTTTATTGCTGAGGATCAGGTTGAAAAAATCTTTCGGATGAAGACAGAAGAGTCCAGAGAAAACTTTATGGCTCTTCTCAAAGATGTTCCGCTTGATTTTATCACAGTGACCTACGAGATCATTGATAATCTTTCTAAGAAATATCACTATCCGATTCAAGAATATCTCTATGTGACCTTGACAGATCATATTTACTGTTCTTATCAAGCTCTAACTCAAGGAAGGTACAAGGATAGTAATCTACCAGATATTTCTACTAAGTATCCTGTAGCTTTTCAAATTGCTAATGATGCTTTTAAAATCTATCGTCAAAAGTTGATAGAAAATTTCCCTGAAGACGAAATTATTCGGATTGCTTATCATTTCATCAATGCCGAAGGTGAGAATGAAGTGGAGGTTGTTGAGTCGATAGATAAGAGGAAAGAAATTCTCAGGAATGTTGAAGAAGTTCTAAAAGGTTACGCTATTCAACGAACCAAAGAGAATAATCATTTCTATGATCGCTTTATGATTCATCTCAACTATTTTTTAGATTATTTAGACCGATCCAGAGAGGATAATCAATCTCTTCTGGATATGGAAGAACACATCAAACTATCCTATCCAAAAGCCTTTGAAATTGGTTCCAAGATTTATGATGTGATTACACAACATACTGGTCTTGATTTATATAAGAGTGAACGAGTTTATCTGGTTCTTCATATCCAACGTTTGCTGTCATAAGATTTTACAAAACTATATAAGGAGGACTCTATCATGAATAGAGAAGAAGTAACATTGTTAGGTTTTGAGATTGTTGCCTATGCTGGTGACGCTCGTTCAAAACTGTTAGAAGCATTGAAAGCTGCTGAAGCTGGTGATTTTACGAAAGCTGATGCTCTCGTGGAGGAAGCTGGTGGTTGCATCGCTGAGGCACACCACGCGCAAACAAGCCTTTTGACTAAGGAGGCAGCTGGTGAAGATTTGGCCTATAGTGTAACCATGATGCATGGTCAGGATCACTTGATGACAACCCTTTTATTAAAAGATTTGATGCACCATTTAATCGAACTCTACAAGAGAGGAGTTAAGTAATGAACAAACTAATTGCTTTTATCGAGAAAGGGAAACCTTTCTTTGAAAAACTATCTCGTAATATTTATCTTCGTGCCATTCGTGATGGTTTCATTGCTGGTATGCCCGTTATTCTCTTCTCAAGTATCTTTATCTTGATTGCCTTTGTACCAAACTCATGGGGCTTTAAATGGTCTGATGATGTTGTTAATCTCCTCATGAAACCTTATAGCTATTCAATGGGAATTCTTGCTCTCTTGGTAGCTGGTACAACAGCTAAGTCATTGACCGACTCTGTAAACCGTAGCATGGAGAAAACCAACCAAATCAACTATATGTCAACACTTTTGGCAGCAATTGTTGGTTTGTTGATGTTGGCAGCTGATCCGATTGAGGGTGGCTTTGCGACAGGGTTCCTTGGAACAAAAGGTTTGCTTTCTGCCTTTCTTGCTGCCTTTGTTACCGTAGCAATCTATAAGGTTTGTGTTAAGAACAACGTTACCATTCGTATGCCTGACGAAGTTCCACCTAATATCTCACAAGTTTTTAAAGATGTGATTCCATTCACACTTTCAGTTGTTTCTCTATATGTTCTTGATTTACTAGCTCGTCATTTTGTTGGAGCCAGTGTAGCAGAATCAATCGGTAAATTCTTTGCACCACTCTTCTCAGCCGCGGATGGCTACCTGGGTATTACCATTATCTTTGGTGCCTTTGCCTTCTTCTGGTTTGTGGGTATTCACGGTCCTTCGATCGTCGAACCTGCTATCGCGGCTATTACCTATGCTAATGCTGAAGTCAACTTAAACCTTCTCCAACAAGGGATGCATGCAGACAAGATCCTTACTTCTGGTACACAAATGTTTATCGTTACCATGGGCGGTACAGGTGCGACACTGGTTGTTCCATTCATGTTCATGTGGTTGACCAAATCCAAACGTAACCGTGCAATCGGACGTGCGTCTGTTGTTCCAACATTCTTTGGTGTAAACGAACCAATCCTGTTTGGTGCACCACTTGTATTAAACCCAATTTTCTTTATTCCATTTATCTTCGCACCGATCGCCAACGTATGGATCTTTAAATTCTTCATCGAGACGCTTGGCATGAACTCATTTACTGCTAACCTTCCTTGGACAACACCAGGTCCGCTCGGTATTGTTCTCGGTACAAACTTCCAATTCTTGTCCTTTGTTCTTGCTGCTTTGTTAATCCTTGTAGACGTAGCTATCTACTATCCATTCCTCAAGGTTTATGATGAACAAATTCTTGAAGAAGAGCGTTCTGGTAAAGCCAATGATGAATTGAAAGAAAAAGTAGCTGCAAACTTCAATACTGCCAAAGCGGATGCTATTCTTGAAAAAGCAGGTGTAGAAGAAGCGCAAAACACAATCACAGAAGAAACTAATGTTCTCGTTCTCTGTGCAGGAGGAGGTACAAGTGGTCTCCTTGCAAATGCTCTAAACAAGGCAGCTGCAGAGTACAAAGTTCCTGTTAAAGCAGCAGCTGGTGGCTATGGTGCTCACCGTGAAATGTTGCCTGAGTTTGATCTGGTTATCCTTGCTCCTCAAGTTGCTTCAAACTTTGAAGACATGAAGGCCGAAACCGACAAACTTGGTATCAAACTTGCCAAGACAGAAGGTGGCCAATACATTAAACTGACTCGCGATGGAAAAGGCGCACTTGCCTTTGTTCAAGCACAGTTTGAAGAATAAAAAGTTAATAGCAAAGAAGTGAGATGGAGGAACTCCTCCCAACTACATCTCCGTCTCATTTCTATTTCTTGAAAGGTGAATCAAATGTCAAAAACATTACCAAAAGACTTTATATTTGGCGGAGCAACAGCGGCCTACCAAGCAGAAGGTGCAACCAATACTGATGGTAAAGGGCCAGTTGCCTGGGACAAATATCTTAAGGATAACTACTGGTACACTGCTGAGCCAGCCAGTGATTTCTACCACAAATATCCAGTTGACCTCAAACTAGCAGAAGAGTATGGTGTTAATGGTATCCGTATTTCAATCGCTTGGTCACGTATTTTCCCAACTGGTTATGGGAAAGTCAATGACAAGGGAGTTGAGTTCTACCACAAGTTGTTTGCAGAGTGTCACAAGCGACATGTTGAGCCCTTCGTGACCCTCCATCACTTTGATACGCCAGAAGCACTTCATTCAAATGGAGACTTTTTAAACAGAGATAACATTGAACACTTTGTTGATTATGCGGCCTTCTGTTTTGAAGAATTTCCAGAAGTCAACTATTGGACAACCTTTAATGAAATTGGACCAATAGGAGATGGTCAATATTTGGTTGGGAAATTTCCTCCAGGTATCCAGTATGATCTTGCCAAAGTCTTCCAATCTCACCACAATATGATGGTTTCTCATGCGCATGCAGTCAAGCTATATAAAGATAAAGGTTATAAAGGTGAAATTGGTGTGGTTCATGCCCTGCCTACTAAATATCCTCTAGATCCTGAAAATCAAGCAGATGTTCGCGCTGCTGAGCTGGAAGATATCATTCACAATAAATTTATCTTGGATGCAACTTATCTTGGACGCTATTCCGAAGAAACAATGGAAGGTGTCAACCATATCTTAGCAGTCAATGGTGGTAGCTTAGATCTTCGTGAAGAAGATTTCACAGCATTAGAAGTTGCAAAAGACTTGAACGACTTCCTTGGAATCAATTACTATATGAGTGACTGGATGGAAGCCTTTGATGGAGAAACTGAAATTATCCATAATGGTAAAGGTGAGAAAGGAAGCTCTAAGTACCAAATCAAAGGTGTTGGTCGTCGTGTAGCTCCTGATTATGTACCACGTACGGATTGGGATTGGATTATCTACCCTCAAGGTTTGTATGACCAAATCATGCGCGTGAAGAAAGATTATCCTAACTACAAGAAGATTTACATTACTGAAAATGGCCTCGGCTATAAAGATGAGTTTGTTGATAACACTGTTTACGATGATGGTCGTATTGATTACGTGAAGCAACACTTGGAAGTTTTGTCTGATGCGATTGCAGATGGAGCTGACGTCAAAGGTTACTTCATTTGGTCATTGATGGACGTCTTCTCATGGTCAAACGGTTATGAAAAACGTTACGGTCTCTTCTATGTAGACTTTGAAACTCAAGAACGTTATCCTAAGAAATCAGCTCACTGGTACAAGAAGCTAGCTGAGACGCAGATTATCGACTAAAACTATCAAAAAAATTCCCCGCCGAAAAGGCAGGGGAATTTTTATAGTTTTGATAAAAGAATGGTTGTTTGTTTCGATAGATCTTCAAATGTCTCCTGACTTAGTTTGGAATCTGAAACGATGGTATCAATCTCTGAGATATTGTAGAAAGTGTAAAAATCAAACTTATTAAACTTACTGTGGTCTGCCAGTAAGTATTTTTTATTAGCGTTATTCAAGGCGATTCGTTGTACCTCGCCCTCTTCCTCGCTGAAGGTGGCAATAGCTTTATCCTTAATACCATTACAACTTACAAACGCCTTAGAAAACTGAAGGTTTGTCAAATCCTGCAAGGTAAGTGTCCCTACAAAAGCACCAGTGATGGAGCGATAATTTCCGCCAATCAAGATCAAATCTGTTAGTTTTCGTTCGTTTAGAATGAGAAAAACAGGAAGACTGTTTGTTACAACACGAATGTTATCGATAGGGAGCTCACGAGCAAAACATTCTAAGGTTGTTCCTGGCCCGATAAAAATGGTTTCGCCTTCGTCAATCAAATGACCAGCAAAACGACTGATTTCTTGTTTTTCAGCAATTTGCAAGCCTTGTTTTTCGACGTTTGAGCGTTCGTTGTTTAAGAGAGAACCTGTACGAAGTTTTTCAGCGCCACCATGCACGCGTACCAGCAAATCCTTATCTGCTAGTTCTTGTAAATAGCGGCGAGCTGTCATATCTGACACATCAAGACTCTCCATAATCTCTTTTACAGTAATAGTGCCTTTTGTGTTTACTGCTTCTAGAATACTATCTAGTTTTTCTTGCTTTAGCATCCTTATCACCTCGATTTCTACTATTATTATCTTACCATAAAACGCTCAATCAATCAAATAGAAAAAAACAAAATAAAACAAAAACAAAAATCTCACAGTCTGTTTAAATAAACTGTGAGAAGTATGGATTAAAGCTTATTTTTAATCTAAACCGTAGTTGTAATCATCATCTTGCATGGCCTCAACTTCACCAAGGAGGTAACCATTTCCGACTTGAGAGAAGAAGTCGTGGTTAGATGTTCCTGTTGAGATTCCGTTCATAACGATTGGGTTGACATCATCAGCTGAATCTGGGAAGAGTGGATCTTGTCCAAGATTCATCAGAGCCTTATTGGCATTGTAGCGAAGGAAGGTTTTAACTTCTTCAGTCCAACCAACACCGTCATAGAGACTTTCAGTGTAACCCTCTTCGTTCTCATAGAGGGTATAGAGCAAGTCGTACATCCATTCTTTGAGTTTTTCTTGCTCTTCTTCAGGTAGTTCATTGAAACCAAGTTGGAATTTGTAACCGATATAAGTTCCATGAACAGACTCATCACGAATGATCAGTTTGATGATTTCCGCAACGTTGGCCAGTTTGTTGTTACCGAGATAGTAGAGGGGCGTAAAGAAACCAGAGTAGAAGAGGAAAGTTTCCAAGAAAACGCTGGCAACTTTCTTTTCTAGAGGGCTACCATTGAGGTAGATTTCATTGATAATTTCCGCTTTTCTTTGTAGGAAGGGATTAGTGTTGGTCCATTCAAAGATTTCTTCAATTTCAGCTTTGGTATTCAAGGTAGAGAAGATAGAAGAATAGGATTTTGCATGGACAGATTCCATAAATTGGATGTTGTTAAAAACAGCTTCCTCATGCGGTGTACGGATGTCTGCGCGAAGAGCCTGGACCCCTGTTTCAGATTGCATGGTATCAAGAAGCGTCAAACCACCAAAGACTTTTCCTACTAAGTCTTTTTCCTTGTTTGAAAGTTTTCTCCAGTCGTCAAGGTCATTTGACAAGGGGATACGAGTGTCGAGCCAGAATTGCTCCGTCAGCTTTTCCCAAGTTGACTTATCAATGACATCTTCGATGGCATTCCAGTTAATGGCTTTGTAGTAAGTTTCCATTTGAAATCTCTTTCTGTATGTAATAATGCGATTGTCGAATCATCTCTAGTTTATCATAGTCTGAGAAGAGTATCGCACAAAAAGTCGGAAGACCGACTTTTTGGTTTTTCATAGTATTTAAGACACTTATCAAGTTTTGTATGATGGGTAACTTAATCAGTAGTCTGAGAAAATGTGGTTGGCCCAGATAAAAATCAAATCACACAGCTTTCACATTGGTTCGCACCGACTTCTCCACCATCATCAGTAAAGGTACGGACGTAGTAAATTGACTTGATGCCCTTGTTAAAGGCATAGTTACGAAGGATAGACAAGTCACGTGTGGTTTGTTTATTTTCTTTCTTCCATTCGTAAAGACCTTTTGGAATATCACTACGCATGAAGAGGGTGAGTGAAAGTCCTTGGTCCACGTGCTCAGTTGCAGCAGCGTATACATCAATCACCTTACGCATATCCATATCGTAAGCAGAAGTGTAGTAAGGGATAGTATCTGTTGACAAACCTGCAGCAGGATAGTAGATTTTACCGATTTTCTTCTCTTGGCGTTCTTCAATACGTTGCGTAATCGGGTGGATAGAAGCAGAAACGTCGTTGATGTAGCTGATAGAACCATTCGGAGCAACAGCTAGACGGTTTTGGTGGTAAAGGCCATCTGCTTGAACCTTTTCGCGAAGTTCAGCCCAGTCAGAAGCACTTGGGATAAAGACGTCTTTGAAGAGTTCTTTAACACGGTCTGATTTTGGAACAAATTCGCCTGTCACATACTTGTCGAAGTAGCTTCCGTTAGCATAGTCTGATTTTTCAAAGTTGTGGAAGGTGATACCACGCTCGCGAGCGATGTTATTAGATTCTACTAAGGTCCAGTAGTTCATAAGCATAAAGTAGATGCTAGTGAATTCAACAGACTCAGGTGATCCATATTCGATCAGTTGTTGCGCTAGATAGCTATGAAGCCCCATGGCACCAAGACCAAAGGTGTGAGCCAAACTATTTCCGTGGTCGATAGTAGGAACAGCTACGATGTGCGAACTATCTGTAACGAAAGTAAGAGCACGAACCATAGCACGGATAGAACGACC
Source organism: Streptococcus oralis (assembly GCF_006175905.1). GTDB lineage: Bacteria > Bacillota > Bacilli > Lactobacillales > Streptococcaceae > Streptococcus > Streptococcus oralis_BG. Next base: position 80,035 of record NZ_SSNB01000002.1, on the reverse strand, counting down.
AAAGTCAGGTGAGGTCATCATGTTGACCACGTTGGTTGAACCAAGGTTACATGAGACATCTGTTCCCATTTGAAGGAATTCTTGAGCATCGTTGATCAAGCTTGGTTCTTGAACTTGAAGGATTTCAGAACACAAGTTGCTCATGATAATCTTTCCATCAACAGGATTCGCACGGTTAGCCGTATCAATGTTGACTACATAAGGGTAGCCAGACTCTTGTTGCAATTTAGAGATTTCAGTTTCCAAATCACGCGCTTTGATTTTTGTCTTGCGGATGTTTGGATTTGCGACCAATTCATCGTATTTTTCAGTGATGTCGATGTAGTTGAATGGCACACCGTACTCAAGCTCTACAGAGTATGGGCTGAAGAGGTACATTTCTTCATTTTTACGAGCCAATTCGTAGAATTTATCTGGTACCACTACACCAAGTGAAAGGGTCTTCACACGAACTTTTTCATCGGCATTTTCTTTCTTAGTTGAAAGGAAGGCGATGATATCTGGGTGAAATACGTTGAGGTAGACAACACCAGCCCCTTGACGTTGACCCAATTGGTTAGAGTAAGAGAAACTGTCTTCGAAGAGTTTCATAACTGGAACGACACCAGAAGCTGCTCCTTCATAACCCTTGATAGGTGCGCCCGCTTCACGAAGGTTGCTGAGAGAAATTCCCACACCACCACCGATACGTGAAAGTTGAAGAGCTGAGTTGATAGAACGTCCGATAGAGTTCATGTCATCCGTTACTTGGATCAAGAAGCAAGATACCAACTCCCCACGACGGGCACGACCAGCGTTCAAGAAGGAAGGAGTAGCAGGTTGGTAGCGTTGGTGGATGATTTCATTGGCGATATCAATCGCAACAGCTTCATCACCGTCAGCAAAGTAAAGTGCATTAAAGAAGACACGGTCTTCCATACTTTCAAGGTAATATTCACCGTCATTAGTCTTCAAGGCATACTGGTTGTAAAACTTATAGGCAGCCATGAATGATTTGAATTGGAAGTTTTGGTCCTTGATAAATTGATGCAATTCTTCCAAAAACTCTGGACGGTATTTCTTAAGAAATGCAGTTTCAATGTAGTTGTGTTCAATGAGGTAGTTGATTTTATCAGTAATTGAATCAAAAACCATAGTGTTTGGAACTACATTTTCTTTAAAGAAAGCATCTAAGGCTTCTTTATCTTTATGAAGCATGATTTGTCCATTAACAGGACGGTTGATTTCGTTATTGAGACGGAAGTAGGTCACGTCCTCAAGATGTTTTAATCCCATAAAATTTCCCTTATCTAATTACAAAAGAAAGGCCTCTAAGTTAGCCCTAGAAGCAATCTCTTCTGGATGATGTACTAAGATTATGCTAATTGTTTCAGTTTTCCTGGTTGGAAGCCTGAAAAGACTTCAGTTGGTGTTTGGATAACAGGAGCTGCGCTGAAACCGAGCTCTTTAACTTGATCGATGTACTCTGGTTGCTCGTCGAGATTGATCTCACGATAAGCGACATTGTTGCTGTCCAAGAAACGCTTGGTCATCTTACATTGGACACAGTTGTTTTTAGAATAAACGGTTACCATTTTCGTAACTCCTCTTTCAAAATAGATTACTTTCTTAGTATATCAGAAAAAAAAACTTTGTCAAACTTTTTAAACTAAATCTTGTGCTAAAAAGTTACAGTTTCAAAAACAAAGCACAATATATAGTGTTTTGTCAGAGTGTAAAATTGGGTTTTCATTGAACTATCAAAGTTTATCAAAACAAAAAAACTATATACTGTATATTGGTAAGATAAATAGAAGATTTTCAGCAAGTTATCTGAAAGGAAATAGAAGAAAGTCCATAAAACACTTGAAAAATAATCTAGAAGGTGATATAATACAGTCTTGTAAGGGTTATCACATATAATCCAAAAAAAGAAATAACTAAAGGAGAGTCAAACTATGGCTTCTAAAGATTTCCACGTAGTGGCAGAAACAGGTATTCACGCACGTCCAGCAACATTGTTGGTTCAAACAGCTAGCAAATTTGCTTCAGATATCACTCTTGAATACAAAGGTAAATCAGTAAACCTTAAATCTATCATGGGTGTTATGAGTCTTGGTGTTGGCCAAGGTGCTGACGTTACAATTTCAGCTGAAGGTGCAGATGCTGACGACGCAATCGCTGCTATCACTGAAACTATGGAAAAAGAAGGATTGGCATAAGGAAAATGACAGAAATGCTTAAAGGAATCGCAGCATCTGATGGTGTTGCAGTTGCAAAAGCATATCTACTCGTTCAACCGGATTTGTCATTTGAGACTATTACAGTCGAAGATACAAACGCAGAAGAAGCTCGCCTTGATGCCGCTCTACAAGCATCACAAGACGAGCTTTCTGTTATTCGCGAGAAAGCAGTAGGTACGCTCGGTGAAGAAGCAGCTCAAGTTTTTGACGCTCACTTAATGGTTCTTGCTGACCCAGAAATGATCAGCCAAATCAAGGAAACAATCCGTGCCAAGAAAGTGAATGCAGAAGCAGGTCTGAAAGAAGTGACAGACATGTTTATCACTATCTTTGAAGGCATGGAAGACAACCCATACATGCAAGAACGCGCAGCGGATATCCGCGACGTGACAAAACGTGTATTGGCCAACCTCCTTGGTAAAAAATTGCCAAACCCAGCTTCTATCAATGAAGAAGTAATCGTGATTGCGCATGATTTGACTCCTTCAGATACAGCTCAATTGGACAAAAACTTTGTAAAAGCTTTTGTAACCAACATTGGTGGACGTACAAGCCACTCAGCTATCATGGCGCGTACGCTTGAAATTGCAGCAGTATTGGGTACAAACAACATCACTGAAATCGTTAAAGACGGTGATATTCTTGCCGTTAACGGTATCACAGGTGAGGTTATTATCAACCCAACTGATGAGCAAGCGGCAGAATTCAAGGCTGCTGGTGAAGCTTATGCGAAGCAAAAAGCTGAATGGGCACTTTTGAAAGATGCTCAAACAGTGACTGCTGATGGTAAACACTTTGAATTGGCTGCTAATATCGGTACTCCAAAAGACGTTGAAGGTGTCAATGCCAACGGTGCCGAAGCTGTTGGTCTTTACCGTACAGAGTTCTTGTACATGGATTCTCAAGACTTCCCAACAGAAGACGAGCAGTACGAAGCATACAAAGCTGTACTTGAAGGAATGAACGGTAAACCTGTTGTCGTTCGTACAATGGATATCGGTGGAGATAAGGAACTTCCTTACTTCGATATGCCTCACGAAATGAACCCATTCCTTGGATTCCGTGCCCTTCGTATCTCTATCTCTGAGACTGGAGATGCTATGTTCCGCACACAAATCCGTGCCCTTCTTCGTGCGTCTGTTCACGGTCAATTGCGTATCATGTTCCCAATGGTTGCGCTTTTGAAAGAATTCCGTGCAGCTAAAGCAGTCTTTGACGAAGAAAAAGCAAACCTTCTTGCTGAAGGTGTTGCAGTTGCGGATAATATCCAAGTTGGTATCATGATTGAGATTCCTGCAGCGGCTATGCTTGCAGACCAATTTGCTAAAGAGGTTGATTTCTTCTCAATTGGTACAAACGACTTGATCCAATACACAATGGCAGCAGACCGTATGAACGAACAAGTTTCATACCTTTACCAACCATACAACCCATCAATCCTCCGATTGATTAATAATGTTATCAAAGCAGCTCACGCTGAAGGTAAATGGGCTGGTATGTGTGGTGAGATGGCTGGTGACCAACAAGCTGTTCCACTTCTTGTCGGAATGGGCTTGGATGAGTTCTCTATGTCAGCAACATCAGTACTTCGTACACGTAGCTTGATGAAGAAATTGGATACAGCTAAGATGGAAGAGTACGCAAACCGTGCTCTTACAGAATGCTCAACAATGGAAGAAGTTCTTGAACTTCAAAAAGAATACGTTAATTTTGATTGATCGAAAAGTCCTTGCAACTCAGTTGCAGGGATTTTTTGATTTTTTAAGTTGAGGAAATGAAAGTTAGACTTCATAGTTCGTATCTGAAACAATTATTAAAAAGTAAAAAAATAGTAAAAACTGCTTAACTGGTTCACAAAATCCTTGACAAGGTGAAAATTTTAGAGTAAACTGTTAACCAGTTAAGCAATAGAGAGGAGTTTCTGCAATTTAGAAATGAATTGCAAATAGAAATATTAAAAAAGAAAGAGAGTTTCGATGAAAATTAATAAAAAATACCTAGCTGGTTCTGCGGCGGCTTTAATTTTAAGTGTCTGTTCTTATGAGTTGGGACTGTATCAAGCCAGAACGGTCAAGGAAAATAATCGTGTTTCCTATATAGATGGAAAACAAGCGGCGCAAAAAACGGAGAATCTGACTCCTGATGAGGTTAGCAAGAAAGAAGGCATCAATGCGGAGCAAATCGTTATCAAGATAACAGACCAAGGCTATGTCACTTCACATGGCGACCACTATCATTATTACAATGGGAAAGTTCCTTATGATGCTATCATCAGTGAAGAGTTGCTGATGAAGGATCCAAACTACCAGCTCAAGGACGAGGATATTGTCAGTGAAATCAAGGGTGGTTATGTTATCAAGGTAGATGGAAAATACTATGTTTACCTTAAGGACGCATCCCATGCGGATAATGTCCGTACAAAAGAAGAAATCAATCGACAAAAACAAGAACATAGTCAGCATCGTGAAGGAGGGACTTCAGCAAATGATGGCGCGGTAGCCTTGGCACGTTCACAGGGACGCTACACCACGGATGATGGATATATCTTTAATGCATCCGATATCATTGAAGATACTGGTGATGCTTATATCGTTCCTCATGGCAACCATTACCATTACATTCCTAAGAGTGAGTTATCAGCCAGCGAGTTAGCTGCCGCAGAAGCCTTCCTATCTGGTAGAAGTAGTCAATCAAATACGCCTACTTATCGCCGTACCAATAACAACAGTGCTAGTTACGATGTAGATAGATGGACCCCATCCTATAATAAAAAAGGCAACAGCTATACTAACACAGCTAACAACAGTAGCGACGATAGCCAAGCAAGTCAAAGCGACGAGGATATTGATGGCCTTCTGAAACAACTTTATGCCTTGCCACTCAGCCAACGACACGTAGAATCTGATGGTCTTGTCTTCGACCCAGCACAGATTACAAGTCGAACAGCTAGAGGAGTTGCTGTGCCTCATGGGAATCATTACCATTTCATCCCTTATTCACAGATGTCTGAATTGGAAGAACGAATCGCTCGCATCATCCCGCTTCGCTATCGTTCGAACCATTGGGTGCCGGATTCAAGACCAGAAGAACCAAGTCCACAACCGACTCCGGAACCTAGTCCAAGCCCGCAACCTGCACCAAATCCTCAACCATCTCCAAGCAATCCAATTGACGAAAAATTGGTCAAACAGGCAATTCGAAAAGTAGATGATGGTTATGTATTTGAGGAGAATGGAACATCTCGTTATATTCCTGGCAAGGAACTTTCAGCAGAAACAGCAGCAGCCATTGATAGTAAACTAGCCAAGCAAGAAAGTTTGTCTCATAAACTCGGAGGTAAGAAAACCAACCTCCCATCTGGTGATCAAGGATTTTACAATAAGGCTTATGATTTACTAGCAAGAATTCATCAAGACTTACTTGATAATAAAGGGCGCCAAGCTGATTTTGACACTTTGGATAAACTGTTGGAACGTTTAAATGATGAAAGCAGTGATAAAGTCAAGTTGGTGGATGATATCTTGGCCTTTCTAGCACCGATTCGTCATCCAGAACGTTTAGGAAAACCAAATGCGCAAATTGCCTACACTGATGATGAGATTCAGGTAGCCAAGTTGGCAGGCAAGTATACAACAGAAGATGGCTATATCTTTGATCCTCGTGATATCACCAGTGATGAGGGGGATGCCTATGTAACTCCACATATGACCCATAGCCATTGGATTAAAAAAGATAGTTTGTCTGAAGCCGAAAGAGCGGCAGCCCAGGCTTATGCTAAAGAGAAAGGTTTGACTCCTCCTTCAACAGACCATCAGAATCCAGGAAATACGGAGGCTAAAGGAGCAGAAGCTATCTACAACCGCGTGAAAGCAGCTAAGAAGGTGCCGCTTGATCGTATGCCTTACAATCTCCAACATACCGTGGAAGTTAAAAATGGTAGTTTAATTATTCCTCATTATGATCATTACCATAACATCAAATTTGAGTGGTTTGACGAAGGACTTTATGAGGCACCTAAGGGGTATAGTCTAGAAGATCTCTTTGCGACTGTCAAGTACTATGTCGAACATCCAAATGAACGTCCGCATTCAGATAGTGGTTGGGGAAATGCAAGTGACCATGTTCAAAGAAACCAAAATGGTCAAGCTGATAACAATCAAACGGAAAAACCATCAGAGGAGAAACCTCGGACAGACAAACCTGAGGAAGAAAAGCCACGCGAAGAGAAGCCTCAAAGTGAGAAACCAGAATCTCCAAAACCAACTGAGGAGCCGGAAGAAGAATCACCAGAGGAACCAGAAGAACCTCAGGTCGAGACTGAAAAGGTTGAAGCGAAGTTGAGAGAGGCTGAAGAGCTACTTGCAAAGATCCAAGACCCCATTATCAAGTCCAATGCCAAAGAAACTCTCACTGGCTTAAAAAATAACCTGCTATTTGGTGCTCAGGATAACAATACCATTATGGCTGATGCTGAAAAGTTGTTGGCTTTATTAAAGGAGAGCAAGTAAAGGTAGTAGCATTTTCTAACTCCTAAAAACAGGATAGGAGATCTAGAAAAGATAAAATCGAAAATGAGAATAGAATGTAAGTTCTAATTCTCATTTTTTTCATGAAAATATGCAAAATATCTTGACATATAGTGTAAATAAAGATAAACTATTTACTAGTTAATTAAACGGTTAAATACTAGTTAAGGAGTAACGATGAAAAAAAGAACATTTCTATTATTAATGGCAGGTCTCTTGGTTCTTGTCTTAGGAGCATGTAGCCAAAAAGAAAAACAAGAAGCAAAAGGGATGAAGATTGTAACAAGTTTTTACCCAATCTATGCCATGGTCAAAGAGGTATCGGGGGACTTGAATGATGTACGGATGATTCAGTCAAGTAGTGGGATTCACTCCTTTGAACCGTCAGCAAATGACATTGCTGCTATCTATGACGCGGATGTCTTTGTCTACCATTCTCATACGCTCGAATCTTGGGCCGGAAGTCTAGATCCTAACTTGAAAAACTCAAAAGTTAAGGTTTTAGAAGCTTCTGAAGGAATGACGTTGGAGCGTGTACCAGGTTTGGAAGATGTTGAAGCTGGTGACGGCATCGATGAAAAAACACTCTACGACCCTCACACTTGGCTAGATCCAGAAAAAGCAGGTGAAGAAGCTCAGATTATCGCTGACAAACTTTCGGAGATTGATAGTGCTAATAAGGAAACGTATCAAAAGAATGCTAAAAACTTTATCGCTAAAGCCCAAGAATTGACTAAGAAGTACCAGCCTATTTTTGAAAAAGCGAGTCAAAAGACCTTTGTTACACAACACACAGCCTTTTCTTATCTCGCTAAACGCTTTGGTTTGAAACAACTTGGTATAGCAGGGATTTCCCCTGAACAAGAGCCAAGTCCGAGACAACTAACAGAAATTCAGGAATTCGTTAAGACCTATAAGGTTAAAACCATCTTTACTGAGAGCAATGCTTCTTCTAAAGTCGCTGAGACCTTGGTCAAATCAACAGGAGTTAGCCTAAAGACACTCAATCCTTTAGAAGCAGATCCTGAAAATGATAAAACTTACTTAGAAAATCTAGAAGAAAATATGAATGTTCTTGCAGAAGAATTAAAATGAGGAGATGATAAAAATGAAGAAGAAATACCTTGTGGCAGGATCGGCTCTTGTCCTTTCCCTAAGCCTTTGCATCTATGCATTGAACCAACACCAGGTAGAAGGAAACAAAGATAATAACCGTGTGTCTTATGTCGATGGGAAGCAAGACACTCAAAAAACAGAGAATCAGACACCAGATCAAGTTAGCAAAAAAGAAGACATTCAGGCTGAGCAAATTGTTGTGAAAATTACCGATCAAGGTTATGTGACTTCACATGGTGATCATTTCCATTATTACAATGGTAAAGTTCCTTTTGACGCGATTTTCAGCGAAGAACTGTTGATGAAAGATGCCAATTATCAACTGAAAGATGCTGATATTGTCAATGAAATCAAAGGTGGTTACATTATCAAGGTGGATGGCAAGTATTATGTCTACCTTAAAGATGTGGCGCATGCTGATAATGTTCGTACGAAGGACGAAATTGAGCGCCAAAAACAAGGTCATACTCATGATGCACCAACTTCTAACAGTGCAGTGACACTTGCGCAATCACAAGGCCGTTATACTACCGACGATGGCTACATCTTTAATCCGTCTGATATTATAGAGGATACTGGAGATGCTTATATTGTCCCTCATGGTGGACATTACCACTATATTCCAAAGAGCTCCTTGTCTGCTAGTGAATTGGCTGCTGCCCAAGCCTACCTTTCTGGAACTAGAAAACAACCGACTGTGACGGACTATCGTCCGAGTCCAAACACAACTAGTCAAACTAGCAATCCGAGTCAAGAAGCTGAAAGACCAAGCAATCCAGAAGAGAGCTTACAGAGTCTGTTGCAGCAACTCTATGCTCTTCCAAGGAGTCAACGTTATGCTGAATCAGATGGCTTGATTTTTGATCCTGCTAAGATTTCAAGTAGAACGCCGAGTGGCGTGGCGATTCCTCACGGAAATCACTATCATTTCATCCCATATACAAAACTTTCTGCCTTGGAAGAAAAGATCGCGCGTATGATTCCTTTATCTAGCGACAGTGGGAAGCCAACACCTTTGGAAAATCCAAGCAAACCAGCAGAACATCCAGCTCAACCAGATCATCCTCATGACCAAGACGGTGACCATGGAAGTCAGGATACCAACCATGAAGACCATGACCACGATGGAGAGGAGCATGACCATCACCACGGTGAAGAACATGATCATGGTTTTGCAGCTGACCGTGTTATTAGTGAAGATGAGCAAGGGTTTGTAGTTTCTCATGGAGATCACGCTCATTATTTCTTTAAGAAAGACTTGACTGCAGCCCAAATCAAAGCTGCCCAAGATCACTTGAAAGAAAATCATCAGCCTCAGCACGTTCAACCACTTGCAAAGACTGTGGAAAGTTTCTCAAGAGATGCTAGCGATGAAGAAAAAATCAAGTATATCTCACAGACCTACGGAGTACCGCTCGAAGCGATTCGCATTTCAAATGGATTCTTTGTCTTTGGAAATCCGGATCAAGCCTATGATCCAACCCATATCCATCCCTATGCTGTTCGAAAAGAACATGTTCGTATTCCTCTCCAAACTGGAAATCCAGAACTTGATTTCCTAAATGAACTGTATACGACTGCCCTACGTGATGGGGTATCTCCTTATAGTTTGCAGGTAGAAAATGGTAGTTTTGTGATTCCTCACGGAGACCACAATCACTACATCAAGGTTCAAACTAAGGGCTATGAAGTGGCTTTGAAAAACAAGATTCCAGCCCTACAATCGACCTATCAACCTGGAGCATTTGATGAACAAAGTGTTCTATCTAAGGTGGATCAACTTTTAGCAGATAGCAGAAATCTCTACAAAGACCAGCCAATCATGCAGAGACGGGTTGAACTTGCTTTGGGGCAGTTCACCGAAAATATGAAAAAACTGGCAACAAACTCAACTGCTGGATACCTAGCAGCCTTGGATCTCTTTGATAAACAATACATCCATGTGGATCAAAGTGTGGCACCGGTTGAAACTTCACCTTTAGATAAGAAGTACCAAGCCCTAGTAGATAAGATCAATACATTGGATACAGATACTTATGGCTTGCCTAAGAAAGATCTTTTGGTACATTTGCAGGAAGCAAAACTAGCACAGGATGAGACAGAGTTGGCTGCGATTGAAGCGAAACTGCAGGCCTTGCAAGATTTCCGAGATCGAACAGGGGTTACAACAGTAGAGTACATCAAGTATTTCTATGAACATGTATCTGATGGTCGTTTGAGAGAAGAACTTCGGAACCGTGTTGCCAAGTTGACATGGGAACTTTACCAGTCACAATCTTTCCTCAAAGCAACCGACTTGAACAAGCTATTCCCAACTATTTACCAAACTAAGCTAGAAGTAGAAGAAGCTCTCAAAGAAGAACCAGTTTCTACAAAAGCTGGTAAGACTATTCTAGATACGGAAAAAGTAGATAGTCAAACTGCTAAGACTGCCATCTATGAATTCTTAAAAGAACTCTACGGTGATTTTATGCCAGAAGAGCGGGTTAGCCATGTTAAGAAGGAAGAAGTGGATGCTCTTCTAACAAAAGCTGCTCAACTCCTAGCGCGTGTCAAAGAAGACGGGGTCAAACAATCCCTAGCTGAAGAAGCAGCTAATATCAAAGCGGCTACTGAAAAGGAAAATGCAGACCTTGACGAAGCTAAAACACAACTTGAGGATCTTTTAAATCGTATTGCAGCGACTATCCAACGAGAGAAAAAAGAAGCAGAACAAGATCCACAAACAGTGATTATCTATCAAAAACTCTATAATGTCTTGCTCTCTCTTCACAAGTACTTAGAGGATAACAAAGGATCCGATGCTGACTTTGAACGTGTTGATGGGCTATTTGATCAACTTGCAGTCAAAAGCAGTGATAAAGAAGGTCTCCTCACTCTAGCTAAAGAAATCATTAGCTTGAACCAGGAACTCCGTTCAAAAGCAAGTGAAACTGATAGCCAATCTAAGTCTGAGAAAGACAGTGAAACAGCTGCTTCTCAACCAACAGAAAAGCAAGCGCAAAGTGAGTCTGAGCCAAGTGCTCAACCAAATGAATAAAAAGAAAGGCGAAGTAGCTGAGCTACCTCGTCTTTTTTAGTCTTTATAAGATACAATGCCAATGATGGTATCTACTGCGCGCTCCATAGTCTGAAGGCTGACGTATTCAAAACGTCCATGCATGTTTTCACCACCAGCAAAGATATTTGGAGTTGGAATGCCCATAAAGGAAATCTTAGACCCATCTGTTCCGCCACGGATTGGTTCGATAATTGGCGTGATACCTAAATCTTCCATAACAGCCTTAGCAATAGTAACAGGCGTCATGTCTTTCTCAATGACTTCCTTCATATTGTAGTACTGGTCAGTCAGAGTCAAGGTCACGCGATCATACCCAAGCTCTTGATTCATCTTGTCAGCAATAGACTGCATAGCTGCTTTACGAGCTTCAAAGGAATCCTTTTCAAAGTCACGAATGATGTAGCTTGCACGCGCCTCCTCGACACTACCTGTCACATCCATAAGATGATAGAAACCTTGATAACCGTCTGTCAATTCAGGTCGGTCATTCTCTGGAAGTTGATTATGAAAATCAATCGCTAGCTGAAGGGCATTGACCATCTGTCTTTTAGCAGTACCAGGGTGGACATTGCGCCCTTGGAAATGGAGTTCAGCAGCTGCTGCTGAGAAAGTCTCGTACTGAAGTTCTCCTAGCGGACCACCATCAACAGTATAGGCAAAGTCAACGTCAAAGTCATCAGCATCAAATTTATTAGCTCCAACCCCGATTTCCTCATCGGGACCAAACCCAACACGAATCTCACAGTGTTTGATTTCGGGATGAGCAGTCAGATATTCAATAGCAGTCATAATCTCAGCAATCCCTGACTTGTCATCAGCACCCAACAAGGTCGTGCCATCAGTTGTGATAAGCGTTTGGCCTGGATATTTCTCAAGGCTCTTGAAATCAGCAGGATCCAGTTTAAAGCCAGAATCGCCTAAGTCGATAGCTCTACCATCGTAATTTTCGATGACTTGCGGATTAACTCCCTCAGCATTAAAGTCAGCAGTATCCATGTGGGAGATGAAGCCAATCTTACGTGTTAAAGACGGATCGTTAGCTGGTAAGGTCCCAATAGCAAAACCATTTGGAAGGTAGTAGACGTTTTGCAGACCGACACGTTTCATTTCGGGAATAAGGACATTGGTCGCAAAATCTACCTGGCTTTGCGTACTTGGAGTAGTAGTAGAGTGTTCATCAGAACGCGTGTTGACCTTAACGTAGGTCAAAAAACGATCTAAAAGGTTCGGATAAGTCATAAAAACTCCTTTTGAATTCATTTTTTCCATTGTATCATAGAAAGAAGAGAAAAACAAAAGACAGAAGTTAGGGGAATATACAATGTTAGCGTTTACTTATCAACGAATTAATGGTAAAATGAACTTGATAAAAATATCACAAGGAAGTGATTATGAAAAAAGCAATTCTAATGATGACTTTCGGTTCTCCAGAAGAGATTACTTTTGAAGGTGTGGCTGATTTTTTCACAAACATTCGTCGTGGAGTTAGACCCCAAGACCACGAGATTCAGACTCTCTATGATAATTATGTACGAATTGGTGGCACGCCTCTGCAAAAAATTACCCGTCAAGAGGTTGCCTTGGTAGAAGCTAGACTGGGGAATGAGTATAGTGTTTATTTTGCTAATAAGTTTTCCAAACCCTTTATTCCAGATGTGATCAAGCAGATGGAAGCTGATGGTGTTGAAGAATGTATCTGCTTGATTTTGGAACCTCATTATTCTTTTTACTCAGTCATGGGGTATGAAAAGTTTTTGGAAAGCCAGCAGATCCGATTTTTAGTCATTAAGGACTGGTATCAACAACAGCCTTTGCTGGACTTCTGGACTGACGAGATTAGAAAAATTTTACGAAACCATGTTGGAGAAGAATCTTTCAAGGTAATCTTTTCAGCACACAGTGTTCCCATTTTTGCCTTAGACTATGGAGATCCATATATCGATCAGATTTTCGATAATAGCAAGCTAATTGCTGAACAACTCGGCCTAACAGCCGACCAGTATACCAATACTTGGCAGAGCGAAAGCGATATTGGAATTCCTTGGATCAAGCCAGATGTCTTAGAATATTTACGAGAACAAAAGCAACATCCAGAGCATTATATTTTTGTCCCGATTAGCTTTATCAGTGAGCACATCGAAGTCTTGCTTGATAATGATGTGGAATGTTATGATTTGTGTCAAGAAATAGATGTCACCTACCATCGTCCACCTATGCCCAATACGGATAGCCGTTTAATTGACGCTTTAGTTGCTACTGTAAGAGCCAATGAACACAAAGAATTTAAAGCTTTTCTCCCAGAAGAAGAAACTTTTGATGAGTTAGCTCCTTCGACAACTACCAAGGACATCATGGAGGAGATAGACGACCTTCAGATGCCAGAATTTGTCAAAAAGCTCATTGAGAAAAAAGGCCGTGAAAATGTGAAGATGCCGTACTTAATTAAGAAAATGCTCGAAAAGGCTGGGAAGTTACCAAAAGAGTAAAGAAAAAAGGATTTAGCTTTGTGCTAGATCCTTTTAATCGATTATTTTTTCTCAAGAAGAGCTTTGATTTCTTGAAGAACTTCGAGTTCAGTTGGAGCGGCAGGTGCTTCCTCAACCACTTCCTCTTTCTTAGTAAGGTTTTGAGCTTTTTCAATACCTTTGATAACAAAGAAGAGAACTGTACCCACAACGAGGAAGTTGATAATCGCACTCAAGAATTTGCCATATGTAACACCATTCCATGCAAGCTCAGCGATGTTGTTAGCATTCGCAGCTTCCAAGGCTGGGTTCAATAGAAGTGGAGTGATGATATCATTAACAAATGAAGTAACGATAGCACCAAAAGCAGAGGCAATGATCACACCGACAGCAAGGTCAACGACATTACCACGAAGCAAGAATTCTTTAAGATCCTTTAACATTTTCATAAATTCCTTTCCTAATTTTCTAACTTATTATATCCTAAAACCAAACGAATTGCAAGATTAATTTTTTAGAGATGAATTGCCCTTTTTAAAAATGTAAATTTTACTGAGAATATAGTTTAAAATAATGATCAATATCTGCGCCAAGATGGTCTCAATAGTATTAACCCTATCTATATTTTGTTCAACAAATTGCCCAATAATATCAGGAAAGGTTGTCACAAAGATATAAGTTAAAAGGATGTCGAGACCAAGTGTTGAGAGACGAGCTAAGACAAATTTAGCCAGGCGGGTTGGCCAATTCCTTCTCTCTTTTTTAAAGACGATTGTATCATTTGTGAGAAAGGCAAAGAGAATCCCGATAATATTTGCGAGGGCAGTTGCGAGGATTTCCTGGTGGCTGATATGGTAAATAACCAAACGTGATACAATAGAAACCAAAGTCGTAGCACCACCAAAAAATAGGTAGGAGAGTATTTCGTTATTAAAGAAAGCTTTTATTAGTCTTTTCATGATTTTAGTATAGCATAAAGCTGCCTAATGTGCTATACTAGTAAGGTTGATTCACTCAACCCTTGGTGCTTAGCTTCTTTCACCAAGCATATTTTACGCGGGAAACCGCCAAAGGAGAAAACATGAAAAAATTAACTGTTCGTGACATGGCAGATATTGCTATTGTTGCTGCTATTTATGTGGTTTTGACTATTACACCACCAATCAATGTTCTTAGTTTTGGGGCGTATCAGTTCCGTATTTCAGAAATGTTGAATTTCTTGGCATTTTACAATCCTAAATACATTATCGGTGTGACAATTGGATGTATGATTGCTAATTTATTTAGTAGTTTTGGGCTAATGGATGTCTTTGTCGGTGGAGGTTCTACCTTAGTTTTCCTTAGTCTAGGTGTATGGCTCTTTGCAAAATACAGCAAAGATTACCTCTTTAACGGATTGATTCGAAAAGATCATTTCTTCTTTTCAATCCTCTTCTCTATTTCAATGATTACCATTGCAGCTGAACTTCATATCTTGACAGAAGCTCCATTCTTCTTTACTTGGTTTTCTACAGGGATTGGAGAGTTTGCATCGCTTATCGTTGGTGCAATCCTAATCGGAAAACTGGGACAGCGAATCGACCTTACAAAATAAGAAGTTTATAAGCTAGATACTTGCCAGGTCTAGCTTTTTTCATTATAGAAAATTAAAAGAGAGCGCTTGACAAGAGCATAGAACTATAGTATACTTTTTAGGTAAGCTGATTTAGCTCAGTTGGCAGAGCGCATCCATGGTAAGGATGAGGTCGCCGGTTCAATCCCGGCAATTAGCATTAAATAGACAGAAAAACCCTTGTAAATCAAGGGTTTTTGTTATGTCTTCCCCAAATTTTTCAAAGATATTTCTTATGCACCTGTATAAATGAAGCAAAGAGTTTTGGTTGTTGACAAAAGTGACTCTATCTAGTAGAATAGTAGATGCGATGAGTCGATAGGTAGTCTTCAGACTACTATTGAGCATAAGGAGGTCATAACGCAGGAGCGGACCTTGATGAGTTGTGTGAACCTGCTCATCACATGAAGATGCCTCTTAGTCCCTGGTCAATGACTGGGGATTTTTAATTTTCAGAAAATATAACCCAAAAATGCTTTTCAATTTTTGGAAAAAGTAGTATAATACATCTATTATAGAAATTTTTAGAAAATTCCGAAAGAGGTTATTTATGGGATATACAGTTGCTGTAGTCGGCGCGACAGGTGCTGTCGGAGCTCAGATGATAAAAATGTTGGAAGAATCAACACTTCCAATCGATAAAATTCGTTACCTTGCTTCTGCACGTTCAGCAGGCAAAACTTTGAAATTTAAAGACCAAGATATTACGATTGAAGAAACGACTGAGACAGCTTTTGAGGGTGTTGATATTGCACTCTTCTCAGCAGGTGGTTCGACATCAGCTAAGTATGCACCATACGCAGTTCAAGCTGGAGCGGTAGTGGTGGATAATACATCTTATTTCCGTCAAAATCCAGACGTACCATTGGTTGTTCCAGAGGTCAATGCTCATGCACTTGATGCCCACAACGGAATCATTGCCTGCCCTAACTGTTCAACAATCCAAATGATGGTGGCTCTTGAGCCAGTTCGTCAAAAATGGGGCTTGGATCGTATCATCGTTTCAACTTACCAAGCAGTCTCTGGTGCAGGTATGGGAGCGATTCTTGAAACACAACGTGAACTTCGTGAAGTCTTGAATGATGGTGTGAATCCACGTGATTTGCATGCGGAAATCTTGCCTTCAGGTGGTGACAAGAAACACTATCCTATCGCCTTTAACGCTCTTCCGCAAATCGATGTCTTCACGGACAATGATTACACTTACGAAGAGATGAAGATGACCAAGGAAACCAAGAAAATCATGGAAGATGATAGCATTGCAGTTTCTGCTACATGTGTTCGTATTCCAGTCTTGTCAGCTCACTCTGAGTCTGTTTACATCGAAACAAAAGAAGTGGCTCCAATCGAAGAAATAAAAGCAGCTATCGCAGCCTTCCCAGGTGCTGTTCTTGAGGATGACGTAGCTCATCAAATCTATCCTCAAGCTATTAATGCAGTGGGTTCACGTGATACCTTTGTTGGTCGTATCCGTAAGGACTTGGATGCAGAAAAAGGAATTCACATGTGGGTTGTTTCAGACAACCTGCTCAAAGGTGCTGCTTGGAATTCCGTTCAGATTGCTGAAACTCTTCATGAACGTGGATTGGTTCGTCCAACAGCTGAGTTGAAATTTGAATTAAAATAGTCATATCGTTTAGGAGTTCAGATGAACTCCTTCTTTGAAATAGAGAGGTGTTTTCATGTCTTATCAAGATTTAAAAGAGTGTAAAATCATCACCGCCTTCATTACCCCTTTCCACGAGGATGGTTCTATCAATTTTGATGCCATTCCAGCATTGATCGAGCATTTGTTGGCCCATCATACAGATGGAATTCTTCTAGCTGGAACGACTGCTGAGAGTCCGACTCTGACCCACGATGAAGAGTTGGAGCTATTTGCGGCTGTACAAAAGATTGTCAATGGACGTGTTCCTTTGATTGCAGGTGTAGGTACCAATGATACACGTGACTCGATCGAATTTGTCAAAGAAGTCGCAGACTTTGGTGGCTTCGCTGCTGGTCTTGCGATCGTACCGTACTACAACAAACCTTCTCAAGAAGGCATGTACCAGCACTTTAAGGCAATTGCGGATGCATCAGATTTACCTATTATCATTTATAACATTCCAGGACGCGTAGTAGTGGAATTAACTCCAGAAACCATGCTTCGTTTGGCTGACCATCCAAATATCATTGGTGTCAAAGAATGTACCAGCTTGGCAAATATGGCTTACTTGATTGAGCATAAGCCAGAGGAATTCTTGATTTATACAGGTGAGGACGGAGATGCCTTTCATGCCATGAACCTTGGTGCAGATGGGGTTATTTCTGTTGCCTCCCATACAAATGGAGATGAAATGCATGAGATGTTTACTGCCATTGCAGAAAGCGATATGAAGAAAGCTGCAGCTATTCAGCGTAAATTCATCCCTAAAGTCAATGCCCTCTTCTCTTATCCAAGTCCTGCTCCTGTTAAGGCAGTTTTGAACTACATGGGATTTGAAGCTGGTCCAACTCGATTACCTCTAGTTCCAGCACCAGAAGAAGATGCCAAACGCATTATCAAAGTTGTCGTAGATGGCGACTACGAAGCAACTAAGGCAACTGTAACTGGTGTTTTAAGACCAGATTACTAATAACTACAATAAAATCCATGACCGCAAGAAGGATCATGGATTTTTCTTATTTTCCTAAACAGAATTGGCTAAAGAGTTGGGTGATGAGTTCATCCGGAGCCGCATCACCCGTGATTTCTCCAAGGATTTCCCAAGTACGAGTTAAATCAACTTGAAGCAAATCAACTGGCATCCCCAGTTCCAGCCCTTCATTAACAGCTTGTAAGCTTTCGACTGCTTTTTCAATCAAGGAAATGTGACGGGCGTTAGATAGATAAGTAGCATCTTGCTCGACCAAACCAGCATTTTCAAAGAAGAGGTTGTTAATACGCTCTTCAATCTTATCGATATTTTGATTTTTAAGGACTGAAATGCGAATGACATCTTCTGGTAGTTCTGAAGTTTCAATTGCTTCAGGAAGATCAGTTTTATTAAGTAAAATAATGCGGTTGGTATCTTGGCTGATGTCTAAAAGTTGTCTATCTTGTGCTGTTAGTGGTTCGCTGGCATTTAGTACTAGTAGTACCAAGTCAGCTTCCTTGAGGGCTTTTCTAGAACGCTCGACACCGATTTGTTCCACGATATCATCTGTTTCCCGAATTCCAGCTGTATCGATCAATTTGAGAGGTACACCATTAATGTTGACGTATTCTTCGATGACATCACGGGTGGTACCGGCGATATCAGTTACAATGGCCTTGTCCTCACGCAAGAGGTTGTTGAGGAGGCTCGATTTCCCAACGTTGGGACGTCCGATGATAGCAGTTGAAATTCCTTCGCGAAGGATCTTACCGCGACGAGCTGTTCTAAGGAGATTGGTTAGCAATTGTTCAAACTCCATAGTCTTCTCGCGGACAACAGCAGTAGTAGCTTCCTCAACATCATCATACTCAGGATAGTCAATATTGACCTCAACTTGGGCAAGTGTATTGAGGATTTCTTGGCGAGTATTATTAATGAGGTCAGAAAGAGAACCGTCCAATTGTTTGACTGCAATATTCATGGCCTTATCTGTCTTAGCACGGATGATGTCCATCACTGCCTCAGCCTGTGTCAAGTCGACACGACCGTTTAGAAAGGCGCGTTTGGTAAATTCACCAGGTTCTGCCAACCGAGCTCCTTCACGGATAGCTAGTTGGAGAATTTCATTGGTTACCGCAATCCCGCCGTGGGTGTTAATCTCGATAATATCCTCACGAGTGAAGGTCTTTGGAGACTTCATAGCACCAATCATAACTTCGTCCATGACCTTCCCTGTCTGCGGGTCAATAATGTGACCGTAGTTGAGGGTATGGCTTGCAACCTTGCTCAAGTCTTTTCCTTTAAAAATCTTTTGGGCAATAGCAAAACTATCTGTTCCGCTCAAACGGACAATACCAATGGCTCCTTCACCTAGTGGAGTAGAGATAGCAGCGATGGTATCAAATTCACGTGTAATCATACTAATTCCTTTTGTATTTCTTTTCTTAGGATAGGTATCCAAATATCTCTTCAAATTGTAACAAATTTAGGCTATTTCTTCAATGGATGCTACTTGGAGATTGAAAAAGCCTAAGCAATTCTGCTTAAGCTAGTTTATTTGGTGCGCATTTCTCCTTGTGGGAAGTAAGTTCCTTCTGGCATGTCGTTGATGATGACATGAACGGCTGATTGAGGGGCTCCAGTATTACGGACAACAGCTTCCGTTACTTCCTTAGCAAGAGCTTTCTTTTGCTCGAGCGTGCGACCTTCAAATAAATCGATGCGTACAAATGGCATAATAGCTTCCTCCACTAGTTTTTGATTTCTTCTATTTTACCACATTTTGCCGTTTAAAGCTTCAGAAAATTATGATATACTAGAATGTAGCAAAAATTTAGAAATGGACGTGAAATAATAGCATGGCACAGTTGTATTATCGTTATGGGACCATGAACTCTGGTAAGACGATTGAGATTCTCAAGGTGGCCTATAACTACGAGGAGCAAGGAAAGGGAGTTGTGATTATGACTTCGGCTCTGGATACGCGTGACGGTGTTGGCTATGTGTCGAGCCGAATCGGCATGAAACGCCCAGCCATTGCGATTGAGGAAACGACGGATATCTTCGGCTATATCCGAGACTTACCTGAGAAACCATACTGTGTGTTGGTCGATGAGGCCCAGTTTCTCAAGCGTCACCATGTTTACGACCTAGCTCGTGTTGTTGATGAGTTAGACATACCTGTCATGGCTTTTGGTTTGAAGAATGACTTTCGCAATGAATTGTTCGAAGGTTCCAAATATCTCTTGCTTTTAGCAGATAAGATTGACGAAATCAAGACCATCTGTCAGTACTGTAAGAAAAAGGCGACCATGGTGTTGCGTACTCAGGATGGACTGCCCGTTTATGATGGCGAACAAATTCAAATTGGTGGTAATGAAACCTATATCTCAGTCTGCCGTAAACATTATTTTGCCCCTGAAATCAATAAGGAGAATGAAGAAAAATGAACATCTATGATCAACTACAAGCTGTAGAAGACCGTTATGAAGAATTAGGAGAATTGCTGAGTGACCCTGATGTCGTTTCGGACACCAAGCGTTTCATGGAGCTTTCAAAAGAAGAGGCTTCCACTCGCGATACGGTAACAGCCTACCGTGAGTACAAACAAGTCCTTCAAAACATCGTCGATGCCGAAGAGATGATTAAAGAATCAGGCGGAGATGCGGACTTGGAAGAAATGGCCAAGCAAGAGCTGAAAGATGCCAAGGCTGAAAAAGAAGAATACGAAGAAAAATTGAAAATCTTGCTGCTTCCAAAGGATCCAAACGATGACAAGAACATCATCCTTGAAATCCGTGGAGCAGCTGGTGGTGACGAAGCGGCACTTTTCGCCGGAGACCTTCTAACCATGTACCAAAAGTATGCGGAAGCCCAAGGCTGGCGCTTTGAAGTCATGGAAGCCTCTATGAACGGTGTCGGTGGTTTCAAGGAAGTGGTTGCTATGGTTTCTGGTCAGTCTGTATACTCTAAACTCAAGTATGAGTCTGGTGCCCACCGTGTGCAACGTGTCCCTGTAACAGAGAGCCAAGGCCGTGTACACACTTCGACAGCGACAGTCCTTGTCATGCCTGAAGTGGAAGAAGTAGAATACGATATTGATCCAAAAGACCTTCGTGTTGACATCTACCACGCATCTGGTGCTGGTGGTCAGAACGTCAATAAGGTTGCGACTGCCGTTCGTATTGTTCACTTGCCAACCAATATCAAAGTTGAGATGCAGGAAGAACGTACCCAGCAGAAAAACCGTGAGAAAGCGATGAAGATTATCCGTGCGCGTGTGGCTGACCACTTTGCACAGATTGCCCAGGATGAACAAGACGCTGAGCGTAAGTCTACTATTGGTACTGGTGACCGTTCAGAACGGATTCGTACTTACAATTTCCCACAAAACCGTGTCACAGACCACCGTATTGGCTTGACCCTCCAAAAACTAGATACGATTTTATCTGGTAAATTGGATGAAGTTGTGGATGCCTTGGTGCTCTATGACCAAACACAAAAATTAGAAGAATTAAACAAATAATGAAATTAGCTCAATTATTTTCAGATTTTGAAGAAGCGTTGATAAGACAAGGAGAGGAAGCAGAAAGCCTCTCTTTTGTCTATCGTAGCTTAAAAAATCTCTCTTTTACAGACTTTGTCTTTGCCCTCCAGCAAGAGGTAACCGATGAAGAAAAACAATTTGTAGAAGAGATTTACCAGCAGTTAGCGTCCCATAAACCAGCTCAGTACATCATTGGTCACGCAGATTTTTTTGGAATGCAGTTAAAAGTGGATGAGCGAGTTTTGATTCCTCGGCCAGAGACAGAAGAGTTGGTGGATCTCATCCTCACAGAAAATCCTGAGGAAAATCTTAAGATCCTAGATATCGGGACTGGAAGTGGCGCCATAGCCCTTGGATTAGCAAAAAACAGACCAGATTGGTCAGTGACGGCAGCAGATATTTCCCAAGCCGCCTTAGAGCTTGCATCAGAGAATGCTAGAAATCAAAATCTTAATATATTTTTTAAAAAATCTGATTGTTTTGCAGAAATTTCTGAAAAATATGATATAATTGTATCCAATCCACCCTATATCTCTCGTGAAGACGAGTCGGAGGTTGGTTTGAATGTTTTGCATTCGGAACCTCATCTAGCTCTCTTTGCAGATGAGGATGGCCTAGCTATTTATCGCAGAATTGCGGAAGATGCAAAAGACTATCTCACAGATGGTGGTAAGATTTACCTTGAAATTGGATACAAGCAAGGTCAAAGTGTTCCTGCGCTTTTTAGGAAACATCTTCCTGAAAAACGGGTACGAACACTCAAGGACCAGTTTGGTCAAGATAGGATGGTTGTAGTTGATGATGGACAGGATTAGACAAGAGTTGGAAAAGGGCGGGGCAGTCGTTTTACCTACCGAGACAGTTTATGGTCTCTTTGCTAAGGCCTTAGACGAAAAAGCTGTCGACCATGTTTACCAACTCAAACGTCGTCCTAGAGATAAGGCACTCAATCTTAATGTCGCTTCTCTAGAGGACATCTTGCACTTTTCAAAGAATCAACCAACTTATCTACAAAAGCTTGTAGAGGCCTTTTTACCGGGTCCCTTGACTATTATCCTCGAAGCCAATGACCGAGTTCCCTATTGGGTCAACTCTGGTCTTGCAACGGTGGGATTTCGGATGCCGAGTCACCCCGTTACCCTAGATTTGATTCGAGAGACAGGTCCTTTGATTGGGCCGTCTGCCAATATCTCGGGTCAGGCGAGTGGAGTGACCTTTGCTCAAATTCTAGAGGATTTTGACCAAGAGGTTTTGGGGCTGGAGGACGACGCTTTTCTAACTGGACAGGATTCGACTATTTTGGATTTGTCTGGAGACGAGGTGAAAATCTTACGCCAAGGGGCGATTAAGCAAGAAGATATTCTTGCACAGTTGCCAGAGATTTCTTTTGAGGAGGAATGAGATGCTAAGAGATTTGCAAGAAACAGATGTGCATGTTGTATGTGAGATTAACCAAGAGGCTTTGGGCTATTCTTTTAGTCCAGAGGACACAGCTAGTCAACTAGCTAGACTGTCTCAGGATTCTCATCATTTCCTACTTGGCTATGAGGATGAGGTCAGCCATGTCCTACTTGGATATGTCCATGCCGAGGTTTACGAATCCCTCTATTCCAAAGCAGGATTCAATATCTTAGCTTTAGCAGTTTCGCCTCAAGCACAAGGACGAGGTATCGGTAAAAGCTTACTGCAAGGGTTGGATCAAGAAGCAAAAAGACGGGGTTATGGGTTTATCCGCTTAAACTCTGCTGATCATCGTCTGGGAGCTCATGCATTTTATGAAAAAGTTGGTTATACTTGTGATAAAGTGCAGAAACGGTTTATTCGCATCTTTTAGTTTATTTTCTTATTGAAAAACAAACTAAAGGACCAGTCACACTATAAAGGAGAAGACCTATGATTTTTGACAAAGACGATTTTAAAGCATACGATGCTGATCTATGGAATGCTATTGCCAAAGAAGAAGAACGCCAACAAAACAATATCGAGTTGATTGCTTCGGAAAACGTGGTTTCCAAGGCTGTTATGGCAGCTCAAGGGTCTATCTTGACAAACAAATATGCCGAGGGTTACCCAGGACGTCGTTATTATGGTGGAACTGATGTGGTAGACGTGGTAGAGACCCTGGCTATTGAGCGTGCCAAAGAAATTTTCGGTGCAAAATTTGCCAATGTCCAACCTCACTCAGGAAGCCAAGCCAACTGTGCTGCTTACATGGCCTTGATTGAGCCAGGTGATACGGTTATGGGAATGGATCTTGCAGCAGGTGGACACTTGACCCACGGAGCTCCTGTAAGCTTCTCTGGTCAAACTTACAACTTCGTTTCTTATAGTGTGGATCCTGAAACAGAACTCTTGGACTTTGATGCCATCTTGAAACAAGCTCAAGAAGTAAAACCAAAACTGATTGTAGCTGGTGCTTCAGCCTATTCTCAAATTATCGACTTCTCAAAATTCCGTGAAATCGCAGATGCTGTTGGGGCTAAGCTTATGGTCGATATGGCCCATATCGCTGGTTTGGTGGCAGCTGGACTTCATCCAAGCCCAGTACCATACGCTCATATCACTACAACAACGACCCACAAAACTCTTCGTGGACCGCGTGGTGGTTTGATTTTGACAAATGATGAGGACCTAGCTAAGAAAATCAACTCAGCTATTTTCCCTGGTATTCAGGGTGGTCCTTTGGAGCATGTTGTCGCTGCTAAGGCTGTTTCCTTCAAAGAAGTTTTGGACCCAGCTTTCAAGGAATATGCTGCTAATGTCATAAAAAACAGCAAGGCTATGGTTGAAGTCTTCTTGCAAGACCCTGATTTCCGCATCATTTCTGGCGGTACTGAAAACCACCTATTCTTAGTGGATGTTACTAAGGTTGTTGAAAACGGAAAAGTGGCTCAAAACTTGCTAGATAAAGTTAATATTACCCTAAATAAAAACTCAATCCCTTACGAAACCTTGTCACCATTCAAGACAAGTGGAATTCGTATCGGAGCAGCAGCCATCACTGCACGTGGATTTGGTGAAGAAGAAAGCCGTAAAGTGGCTGAACTCATCATTAAAACTCTTAAAAATGCAGAAAATGAAGCTGTCTTAGAAGAAGTGAGAAGTGAAGTCAAAGCGTTGACAGATGCCTTCCCACTATACGAGGACTAATACTTTTATGGACATTTATATTAAGAAAGCTATTATCCATCAGTTCAGCCCAGATGATACCGAGCTGTTTCTAGCGGATAAATTTCTCAATATCACTCCAAAAATCGAAGAATACCTGCGTAAAAAAATTGAACGTGTGTATTCAGATGAAGCTAAGACTGGGATTTTCGAGGAAGAAAATCCCTTCTTCAATCACATCACAGATGATTTGTTGGAGACATCAGTAACACTGGCTAATCTCTGGAAAGAGGAGTTCAGCATTTCTGAAAATCTCAAGACCAATGACTTGGTTTTTGTTCAGTTTTCTAAAGAAGGTGTTGAACATTTCGCTTTCTTGCGAATTGCTCTACGTGAGACCTTGACCCACCTCGGTGGAGAAGTTGATAATCCAATCAAGCTGACTCAGAATAACCTGCCTGGATTTGGAACGGGGGCTGATGAGGCTCTGGTGGTCAATCTTCAAAGTCGCAAGTATCATCTCATCGAAAAACGCATCAAGTACAATGGGACTTTCTTGAATTATTTTTCAGAAAATCTCCTAGCTGTTGCCCCTAAGATTTCGCCAAAAAAATCCATCAAGGAACTGGAAAAAACGGCTCAGAGAATTGCAGAGTCCTTTAACACAGATGATTTTCAATTTCAATCCAAGGTCAAATCAGCGATTTTCAACAATCTTGAAGAAAGCAATGAACTGTCACCTGAAAAATTGGCTAATGACCTTTTTGACAACAATCTGACAGCTCGTTTGAGCTTTATCGACCAAGTCAAGGAAGCCGTACCAGAACCAGTCCAGTTCGATGAAATTGATGCCAGTCGTCAGCTCAAGAAATTTGAAAACCAAAAACTTTCCTTGTCAAATGGAATCGAGCTCATCGTTCCCAATAACGTCTATCAAGATGCGGAATCGGTCGAGTTTATCCAAAATGACAATGGAACCTATTCTATCTTAATCAAAAATATCGAGGATATTCAAAGTAAATAATGTTTAAATTTATAAGAAGAGTGCTTGTGCTAGCAGTCTTCCTTTTCGCAGGATACAAAGCTTATCATATCCATCAGGATGTTAAACAAGTCATGACCTACCAACCCATGGTGCGAGAAATCTTGAGCGAAAGAGATACTCCAGCCAATGAAGAGTTAGTGCTCGCTATGATTTATACCGAAACGAAGGGAAAAGAGCGGGATGTCATGCAGTCTAGTGAGTCTGCTAGTGGCGCTACCAATACCATCAATGACGATGCCTCTAGTATTCGCCAAGGGATACAGACACTAACAGATAACCTCTATTTGGCACAGAGCAAAGGAGTAGATGTCTGGACCGCCGTTCAAGCCTATAATTTTGGGCCTGCCTATATCGACTTTATCGCTCAGAATGGCAAGGAAAATACTCTGGCCCTAGCCAAGCGTTACTCCCGAGAAACGGTCGCTCCAATCCTTGGTAATACTACTGGGAAGACCTACACCTATATCAACCCTATTTCTATCTTTCACGGAGCCGAACTCTATGAAAATGGTGGAAATTATTACTATTCGAGACAGGTTCGCTTCAATCTCTATATCATGAAATTCTTTAATTTCTTTTAAACATCTGGTTTGACCAGGTGTTTTTCACTATAAGCTTTTTTTAAGATTGTTTTATTACCCTAGAAGGGTAAAGGAGGGAATATCCCATGAGAAAGAAATTCTTTCTAACAAGTGCTGCAGTATTGTGGGCTGCAACAGCTATAGCGAGCGTCCACGCAGCAACCGATGTTCAAAAAGTAATCGATGAAACCTATGTACAACCCGAATATGTTCTAGGTTCTTCTCTATCTGAAGACCAGAAAAACCAAACTCTTAGCAAACTTGGCTATGATGCATCAAAAGACACTAAAGATATCAAAACTATGACACCTGATGTCTATTCGAAAATTATGAATGTGGCTAATGACGCTAGTCTACAGCTCTATTCATCAGCCAAGATTCAAAAGCTGGGGGATAAGTCGCCTCTAGAAGTCAAGATTGAAACGCCTGAAAATATCACCAAGGTGACGCAGGATATGTACCGTAACGCAGCAGTGACGCTGGGAGTGGAGCATGCCAAAATCACAGTTGCAGCACCTATTCCAGTTACAGGAGAGAGCGCCCTAGCAGGGATTTACTACTCGTTAGAGGCCAATGGTGCCAAAGTACCGCAAGCCAATAAAGACTTGGCCCAAGAAGAGCTAAAAGCCTTATCAGATATCAATGCTGAAAACAAGGACAAATCAGGCTACGATGCCAATAAACTCAATGTCGCTTTGGCAGATATCAAGGCAGGAATCGCAAAAGCAAAAGAAGCCAAAGGTAATTTGACAGAGGAAGATGTCCGCAAAATTGTAGAAGACACACTAAAAAACTATAAACTCGATCAGGTTATAACAGGAAACCAGGTCAATATCATCATCAATTTTGCACTTAACCTCTCAAAGAGTGACATTTTGAACAATGCTGATTTCACTAGAACCCTAAATGACCTCAAGGAAAGCATTGTCTCTCAAGCTGGAGATAGCTTTAAAAATATCAACCTCAACTTTGATGCCAATAAAGCGCTAGAAGACGGGGGCAATTTCTTTAGCTCCCTTTGGCAAGCCATTGTCAACTTCTTCAAGAGTTTTGGTGCTTAGGTCATTTCATGATATAATAGATGGTAACAGAAATGTTGCCGTCTTTTTTTGTCGGCCGATAGAAAGTGAAAAATATGCTAAAGAAAAATGATATTGTAAAAGTTGAAATTGTTGATTTGACCCATGAAGGTGCAGGGGTTGCTAAGGTAGAAGGTTTGGTTTTCTTTGTAGAAAATGCTCTACCAACTGAGAAAATTCTCATGCGTGTCCTTAAAGTCACTAAAAAGATTGGCTACGGGAAAGTTGAAGAATACATTACACATTCTCCGCATCGTAACCAAGACCTTGACCTAGCTTATCTACGCTCAGGTATCGCTGATTTGGGGCATATTGCCTATCCAGAGCAGCTCAAGTTTAAAACCAAGCAAGTCAAAGACAGTCTCTACAAAATTGCTGGCATTAGAGATGTAGAGGTCGCTGAAACACTAGGTATGGAGAATCCTGTCAAGTATCGAAATAAGGCCCAGGTGCCCGTTCGTCGAGTGAATGGTGTCTTGGAAACTGGCTTTTTCCGTAAGAATTCGCATGACCTTATGCCACTCGAAGATTTCTTTATCCAAGATCCAGTGATTGATCAAGTTGTAGTAGTCCTACGTGACTTACTTCGTCGGTATGATTTGAAACCTTATGATGAAAAGGAACAGTCTGGCTTGATTCGGAACCTCGTTGTGCGTCGTGGGCATCATTCAGGACAAATCATGGTCATTTTGGTGACAACTCGTCCAAAAGTTTTTCGAGTGGAGCAGCTGATTGAACAAGTTATCAAGCAGTTCCCAGAGATTGTGTCTGTCATGCAAAATATCAACGACCGAAATACCAATGCGATTTTTGGTAAGGAGTGGAAGACTCTTTACGGCCAAGACTATATTACGGACCAGATGTTGGGAAATGACTACCAAATCGCTGGACCAGCCTTTTACCAGGTCAATACAGAAATGGCAGAGAAACTTTATCAAACAGCTATTGACTTTGCAGAGTTAAGAGAAGATGATGTGGTGATCGACGCTTATTCTGGTATTGGAACGATTGGATTATCAGTCGCCAAGCACGTCAAGGAAGTCTATGGAGTTGAGGTCATCCCAGAAGCAGTTGAGAATAGCCAGAAGAATGCTGCATTAAACAATATCACCAATGCCCACTATGTCTGTGACACAGCTGAAAATGCTATAAAAAATTGGCTCAAGGAGGGGATTCAACCAACTGCCATCCTGGTTGACCCACCAAGAAAAGGCCTCACAGAAAGCTTTATCAAGGCAGGTAGTCAAACAGGAGCAGACCGCATTGCCTATATCTCCTGCAATGTTGCAACCATGGCGCGTGATATCAAACTCTACCAAGAGTTGGGCTATGAATTGAAGAAAATCCAGCCGGTGGATCTATTTCCTCAAACGCACCACGTTGAGGTGGTAGGACTGCTGGAGAGGAAGGGGTAAAACCCACCGTTTCAGGGTTTGCAAAAGGCTTGATATTAAGCCTTTTTTGAATTTTTGAGTGAAGTATCACTCCAACAAGCTGAAGTGAGGTAGTAGGATTGATATCGGTAAAGTATGAGATTTATTTCCACATACGCAGAGGGGGTGTAAAATGTTCTAGTATGCAGGGTGTCTGTGGGAATAGTTTTGCACCCCCTTTTTTTTGATATCACCAAGATGGTCGATGGAAGTAGGAGTTCAGTAATTGATACAATAGTCTACAATGAAATGCTTTATAACCTAGTATTTCTATATTGAAAGATGTGACATGCTTGATTGCATACACCAAATAGTGGGAAGTATTCAATCGATTTATAAAGTTGAATCAAAATTCTAAAAAACACTTGCAATCTGACGAGTTTGTGATACAATATTGATTATAAGGTTATCGGGAAGATGACCAAGTCAAAAAAGGAGAATAATGATATGCCAGCAATTTCGTTGACCCCAGAACAGTTAAAGTCTGAAGCACAAACTTATACCAATGCTTCTGAACAATTGAAAGATGCCATTAACAAAGTTTCAGGCGCAAATGGTCGTCTTCAAGGACAATGGCAGGGTGCGGCTTTCCAATCTTACTTGGAACAATTCCAACAATTATCAGTAAGCGTAACTCAAATGGAACAACTTCTTGAAAGTATCCATGCACAATTGAATCAATACGCAGATACTGTTGCTGATCGTGACCGTCAGGATGCAACTTCATTTGGTTTGAATTAATCATCGGTGAACGGTGCTTCGAAAGGGGCGTCGTTTTTTGCTAGTTATAAGTGGAAAAGGGAATAATGAATAGTCCTCATAAAGAAAAACGATACTTAAAAATTTTAACTGCAGTAGCATGCGTATCCCTGTTATCAGGTTCTCTTGTTTATTTTGCATTAAAGGATCAGAGCCTTCACTATTCAAGTGAGATTAAGCAAACTGCTAAGGTTCAATATGCGCTTGTGAATGAAGATAAAGGTGCAAGGTTTGAAAATACTGATTATAATTTAGGTTCGGATTTTGTCACTTTAATTAATCAGGATACAGAGAATAACTGGGAGACAACTAATCGTAGCGTGGCTGAAGCAGGATTGAAGTCTGGTCAGTTTGATGCAGTTATTACTCTTCCGTCAGACTTTTCTGAGAAATTGTTGAGCTTAGAGAGTGTTTCTCCAGAAAAAGCCACTGTTTCTTACCAGATTCGCGAAGGGCAAAACGAACAAGCTAATCAGGCTGTCCACAGTCAAGTTAATACAGTCTTACAAGGATTTAATCAACGGGTGGTTCGGATGTATTTTTCGAGCATCATTCGGAATCTTTCAGATGCACAGACGAATGTGAATCAGATGGCATCTACAGAGTTGTCTCAAAATACGTTCATCATTTCAAATATTCAAGCTCCATTTTCGACCCTACCAGATTCATTTAGAAGTACTCAATCCATTGCAAATAGTCTGAAGACGGATAATGAACTCTTTAAGACCCAACAAGAAGCTTTTGTTAAATCAGTCGCAAGCAGCATGGAAGCGAACAACAACTCTTTAGATGTTTCTGGGAAAGCCCTTGAGTCTACAACAAACTCTGTGAATGAGTTTTCAAAAGAAGCTAATACTCGTCTTGAAAAGTCAACCGACCAATATAAGGAGCAATCTGAAAAAGATAAGGCTACCTTGGAAAAACAATGGACAGATGATCAGAAACATTATTTTGACTTGTATAATGCCCTTTACACTGTCGGGAATGCTAAATTAAAAGAATTGCAGTCTTCCGATACGGCAACCGGTTCCTTTATGGCAGATTTCAAGGCTAAGGCGGGGGAGTATAAAACTGCACAAAGTAAGGTCAAGGGGAACTTAGAGGCACAAATCACTTCTTTAGAAAAAGAAGTAGCGGAGCTTAGAGCACTCAGGGAGACCATTGCAGAGACTTATTATGGCTCTAAGGATTTAAGTGATCAGACAGCTACTGATAAAGATATTCGCTCGGCTATTTTGAACTTAATGACGAAGCCAGAAAATCGAAGCAAACTCCCTAAGCAGTATATTGAGGCAATTGCTAGTCACTTACCGATGATTTCATCTGGAGATTTGAGTGCTCTCATTGCTAAATTAGAGCAAGATAAATTGATCTCATCAGATGAGGCTACAACTTATCGTAATGCACTGAAAATTGTGTCTAACTACAGTAGCGAGTTGGGTGGCTCTTTAGGACAAAATACAACCTTTAAGTATCTGTCCTCAGCGGCTACTGTTACTAGTCCAGTGACCTATCCCATTCACCAAACTCTAGAATTTGATCCGTCAACTGGTAGTCAGACAGTCCAATTGAACATCGATGATGCAAAGATGGGGAATCTTGAACTGGAAGGTGTGACGAAAGATTCAATTGAAGCCTCTATCCGTCAACAGTTAAAAGATACAGGCTATCATGTGACAGCTGCAGTATCAGGAAATACAATTCAAGTCACATTTGTCAATGAAAGAACGGCGTCAACTACTCCTGTCGCCTCTTCGGGCTCAGGGGGATCAAGTACTTCAAATGCGGGTGCAAGTGATGCAGCAACATCTACAAATTCCACTTCTACAAGTGAAAGAACGGCAGCAACGCCAACTACTTCATCAGAAGTCAGTCAACCAAGCTATGCGACACTTCCTAAAAAGGTGAGTGTCACGATTAGTGGTCAGATAAAGTGGAATTTATCTGATGATGTGAAAAAGAATTCCTATAACCAAGTAGGTTATAGTTGGACAGATGGAAGTTCAGTTCAAGCTAGTGCTCAATTATCTGTCTTTAATGGTAAGTATGACACTTTGGCTGAGGATTTACCTGCGATTCTGAAAAACTTCCAAAACCTAGACCTTACTGCCCAACAAATCGTTACTTTATTTGCATCACCAGGGGCAAGTTTAGATATCAATCAATTTGCAGGCACGCTATCAAGTGGTACTCTCGTACAAAAGGCTAGTCCAGATTCTGTATATAGTCTCTACAATAATCTAACTGACGATGAACGGGCTTCAGAAATATCGGATGTTTTAGTTACGAAGTATCGACTTGCAGGAGATAATTTATACAAACAGGTAGATCAGCAATTAAAGGATGTGACAGATATTCTAGGTGAAAAAGAGAATCCTAAAGAAGGCACCCTTCATCAAGTGTATCAGTCTCTCCCAGACTCAGATTTGCTTGTTAAGCAAGCTTCTGCCTTAAATACCTGGTATGGGGAAATGCAGAAGGTCTTAGATGAGGCTCATAATCAGTGGAAAGATTCTGAGAAACTTGCTTATGAATCAGTTGTCAATGATCAAAATCCACAACCAGAGAAGATGAATACCTCTAAGCTGGAAGAAGATGTGAAGTCACTTTTGTCTCAATACGATAGCTTACGAGATAGTTCTAAAAAAGCTGCACAAGCTACAGCTGATGGAGCTGCTCAGGTACGAGATATCTCACCACAAATCCAACAGTTAAACGAGACAACAGAGTCGGTTCAAAAGTCTGCGGATGGTGTTCTTTCCAGTCTGAATCAGAGTGTGAAGGAAACAAGTGGTACAGTTGAGAAAAATACCTCTTATGCAGAACAGTTTGGAAAGGTGCTTGCCAATGCGAAAAGTGGAGGTGCTGATAACAAGCAAGTGTTTAATTTCTTATCCGATCCAATTACTACAAAAGTTACAGAAGGTAAGACACAGGCAACTAGTCACATTTCCATCATCCCCTATTATATGACCTTGTTGTTATCGGTTATTTCTTTTGTGATAGCTATGACGATCGGACGCTTTGTTAAAGATAGACAGGAAAGGGAAGAAACTGATCTTTTGACAACGAAAAAGTGGGACTTGAAACTTCAAAGTTTCTTACCGACAATCATAACAGTTGCTGTTGGTTCGATTTTGTTTTCAGGAGTTACAATAGGAGTAGCAACAGCAGCTAATGGATTCTTATGGTTCATTTATAGCTTTATGTTAATGGCAAGCTTGATTTTGATGCTATCTTACGGCTTGAAGAAAGCTCCGTATCCGACTTATATTGTATCCGCATCCCTCTTAGGTTTTTATCTCCTACTAACTCCTATTTTGGGAGTAGCAACTCAATCAGGAAGTTTCCTTAATTTCTTATATCGAATGTCTCCGTTACAAAATATTGAAAATGGCTTTAGTTATCTCTTGGTCGGTGGTAGCTTAAGCATTGTAACAATTCTTCTACTCTTATTATTTGTAGGAATCGGAGTTAGTCTTAATCTCTTTACAAGAAAGAAATAATCAAGGTAAGGATCCGTAAGGATCCTTTTTGTTTTCTTGTGAGATGGTGTGATTTGTAGTATAATAAAGCTATCTTTACCAAGTGGGGGAGGAGATTTATGAAGAAGGTTCAAGTCATTTTTAGTCTATTATTGTTGTGTCTTTTTCTTAACTCAGGTGATGTCCGAGCAGATGATGGAAGTTTTGAAATTAATAATCAAACCATCTATGATCAAGGGAACAGTCCTCAGACTACTAAGTCTAAGAATATTCCTGAATTATTTTTAGAAGATAGTGTGAAGAAAGAAAAACAGCTACAAAAAGCACAGCAAGAGAATATTCATCAAGCGCAGTCCTCTCTTTTTACCGGGACTAAAGATACGAATAGTTTTCAGAGTCAGGATAAGGTGACGCGTGGCTTGTTTCAAGCAGATTATAGAGCAGATGAAACAATTTTGACTGGAGAGAGCACCTCTAACACTTCGCTACCTACTTGGCTATCTATTTTGGGATTTGGGATAGGTCTACTTGGAGTGACCTATCTAGGTGTTTGGCTAGGTAGGAAGTACTCAAAAGTGCTTCGTTTTAAGAAGGAGAGTGTGTGATGAAGATAATTACGGTTGGTATAAAATGGAGAGACCAAATATATGATTTGAAACTTCCAACACAGGTTTCATTCAAGAGAGTAAAAGAGCTGATATGTGAGTCATTTTCAATGATGAACCAAGAGCTACCAAGTCACTTTGATCTTCAAGTGACTAATAAATCAATTGTCTTTTATGATGATGACCAGATAGCGGACTTTCCTTTAGGAAACGGAGATCAATTAGAAATTGTAGGGAGAAAGAAATGAAAGTACAAGAGACAAGTATCCAATCCAAGTGGTCGAAAGAGGCTGGTGAATTAGAGATTAAGTTATCCGCTAATCAATTTCAACTGAATCGGATGAAGCAGTATCGATTCTTTTTAGAAAGCACGGCACATTTAGCTCAAGGAGCAGTGAAAGAAGAGGCAGAAGAGGTCGTCCGTCTTTCTTACCAAATTCCAGCAGGTTATCAGTCGATTCGAGAAGCTGTTGAAAATAAAGAAATCTTAGAGCGCCTTCATCTTTTTCAAAAGTTACAATTCTTAAAAGAAACTGTCGATCAGCCTATGAAACCCTTTATTCACCCAGATAATCTGTTTGTAAGCGGGGAAAGTGTCCTTTTAGGACATAGAGGGATGACAGATAGTGTTGTTCCTTTTTCACTCATGAAAGAGGACTTGTTAAAGCAATATAAGGCTTTAGCTGTGTTCATTTTACAACCTAAGCTCAACTTTGAAGAGTTAATTGATAGTCTTATGACGGTAAAAAATGCTTTTGCGGAAACTCTTTTTAAAGCGGAGACTTTTGATGAAGTAGACCATCTCATTAGTGAGCAGGTTCGTATCCAAGAAGAGAAGCGTCAAAAGGAAAAACTGTTTGTCTCGAAAAGGAACTATCAATTGTTTAAATGGGGTTCTTTAGGACTCGCAATTGTAACAGTTGCGATGGGGATTGCAACAGGTATTTATACTTTTTATGTGGTGCCTAAGCAGGATAAAATCATTCAGGCTGAGACGAGTTACATTGCTAAGGATTATACGGCAGTGGTAGAAGGTCTTAAGTCAGAAGCTCCAAATAGTCTTCCGAAGGGAGTCCAGTATACACTTGCGGCTAGCTCGTTAGAGTTAGACAATCTGACTCAAGAACAAAAGGAAGCTGTATCTAGAAACTTGTCACAGAAATCTAGTGAGAATACTCTTTCTTATTGGATCTATATCGGCCGTGGGGAACTTGAAAAAGCACTTGATATTGCTCAAAATATTGGGGACATTCAGTATATCCTTCATGCTTATACGAAGCTCTATGATCAGGTCAATACAGACAGTACGATGAGCGGAGCGAAAAAGCGAGAACTCCTTGAAAAGTATCAAAAAGAAATTGATAAGTTACAGGAACAATTAAACGGAAGTTCAAAGGCAAATAGTACATCAAAGGAGACTAAAAATGGCAACTAAGGGCAAACAAGCGACTTGGAGTCAAAAGCTGTCAGATGAAGAGGTTCTTTGGCATGTGTTTTCGTTTAAAGAATGCTTTGAGTACAAAGAGTTGACCGAAAGGGCCTCCTCAATCAATATTGGAGAAAGTCATATCTCAATTACTGAAAGTGGTCTTGAAAAGGACGGAATCCCTTGGGCTGGTCAGGAGGAGGAAAGTCTGGTAGCCATTCCACATGAACAGATTCAGATCCATTCCTTTACCTATCCTAAGCAGGACTTACTCTTTTCTAAGGAGAAGAAAGCAGATGTTTGCCTTGAAAGTCAAGCTCTCCTTTACCTGAAGGTTAAGGAGAATACCTATCATCTCTCTGGATCATCTAATGGAGCTAAGGTTTATCTAAATGGACAAATTCTAGAGGAAGTTGATGCCTCTATTCAGGTAGGGGATGTTTTGGTGGTGGACTGCTTTCTTTTCTCATTTCGAGAACATCAGATCCATTTCCTGCCCTTGAGCGGACAGTACACTATCCAATCTGATCATTTGTTTGAAGAACCTTATCAAGCTGAGTTCCCACATGAGTTTCCTAATTATCGTAGAAGTCCACGCATTTATCTAAAAGAGCCTGAGGACAAGGTGGAAATCAATTCACCAGCGCCAGAAGAAAAACTTAGACGTGGTGAGCTATGGCGTGCGATCGTACCGCCTGTTGGAATGGTGGTGATTAGCGGAGCCTCTAGTGTCTTTATGCAGGGGAATGCCCTGCTTATGATGGGAATGGCCAGTGCCAGTCTCTTGACGGCTGGATTTTCAGTATCGAGCTATTTTACCAACAAAAAGGAAGTCAAAGAGAAGAATCAGAAAAGAAACGATGATTATCAAGAGTATCTCTTAGAGACAGGAAGCCAATTGAGTCGTCTAAAGGCGAAACAAAAGAAAGCCTTGACATATAATTTTCCATCGGTTGATGAATTAGTGGATTTAGTAGAAAGTTACAACCCACGGATTTATGAGAAGATGGTGACAAATGATGACTTTCTAAAGGTTCATTTGGGAACTGGAGCGATTGATTCTAGTTATTCCTTACGTTTTCAACCAACCAATCGCAAGGAAGACTGGAGCCGCTTTGTCGAGAAAAAACTGGTACAACCTCATATAAAATTAGAGGATGCGCCTATTGTTCTCTCTCTACGTGATCAGGCTTTGGGATTAGCGGGAGCAGCTCCTGTCTTACGAGTAGCAGTTCAAACACTATTGTTTCAGATTGCGGCGCTCCACTCCTACCATGATGTAGAGTTTGTGACCTTGGTTTCCCAAGAGGAATACGAGAATCACTGGCGAGAATGGCGCTGG
Source organism: Streptococcus oralis (assembly GCF_006175905.1). Lineage (GTDB taxonomy): Bacteria > Bacillota > Bacilli > Lactobacillales > Streptococcaceae > Streptococcus > Streptococcus oralis_BG. The sequence continues at coordinate 44,005 of NZ_SSNB01000002.1, read as the reverse complement.
TTGCCTCATGCGCAAATGCGGAGTCTCAATCTACGGGGACTTATTCATGATGACCAGACCAGGGACATGGTCTTGACCTCTTTTTACCAGATGTTAGTCAAGCGTCGTCAGGTCGTTCGGGAACAAAAGCAGGAGCAAATCTTCTCGCCGCACTATGTCTTGACGATTTTGGATGAGTCATGGCTGTCGGGACATGGGCTCAATGAATTTCTGGCAGAGGATATGACCCAGTATGGGGTGACTGTTATCTGGGGTAAGGAAAGCCTCAATATGTTGCCTGAAACGGTGACGGCAGTGGTTGATTACCAAAATGGAGAAACAGCCAAGCTCGTCAATAATCATCATATCTATGTCAACCAAGACTTTAAGCCTAATCGTCTGCCTCAAAATGGAAAACTTGAAGAAGCGATTTACCGTTTGGCCAATCTCAATCATATCGAAGTGGAGAAAAACTCGATTCCAGATACGATTTCCTTTATGGAACTCTACGGTGTTAAGCAGGTCGAGGAATTGGATGTGGAGAAACGCTGGCAGGCGGCGGATGCATCTAAGTCTCTCGCTGTACCTCTAGGTGTTCGAGGGAAGGATGATATTGTGCTGCTCAACCTTCATGAGCGTGCCCATGGTCCACACGGACTAGTTGCAGGGACTACCGGATCTGGTAAGTCTGAAATTGTGCAGAGCTATATTCTGTCTCTAGCTGTTAACTTTGCGCCAGAAGATGTTGGATTTCTTCCGATTGACTTCAAAGGGGGAGGAATGGCCAATCTCTTTGCCAAGCTGCCTCACTTGATGGGTGCTATTACTAACTTGGATGGAGCTGGGACGGCTCGTGCGCTGAAGAGTATTCGTGCGGAACTTCAAAAGCGTCAGCGTCTCTTTGGGAAATTCGGTGTCAACCATATCAATGGCTATACCAAGCTCTATAAAAAAGGGAGGGCACTTAGCGATCCAGAGGAGAAAAAGACCTATCCGACAGAGCCCTTACCTCATCTTTTCCTGATCTCAGATGAGTTTGCGGAGTTGAAGCAAAATGAACCAGAGTTTATGGCAGAACTCGTCTCCACGGCACGTATCGGACGTTCCCTAGGGGTTCACCTGATCCTTGCGACTCAAAAGCCATCTGGAGTGGTGGATGAGCAGATCTGGTCTAATTCTCGCTTTAAGCTGGCACTCAAGGTTGCCGATCCTTCAGACTCAAATGAGATTATCAAAACTCCAGATGCGGCTAGTATCACTCAGCCTGGTCGTGCTTATCTTCAGGTCGGAAACAATGAAATCTATGAACTCTTCCAGTCAGCATGGAGTGGAGCAGATTATCAGCCTTATAGTGATGAAGGTAATCAAGTAGATGAACGGATTTGGTTAGTGAATCAACTAGGGCAGAGCGAACTCTTGATTGACGGAAATGATGGGGATTACTCGGTTGAAGAGACACAAGAGCAGGAGACAGAGCTTGAAGCTGTGATTGATTATATCAATAAGGAAACGGAGCGTCTGCAAGTCATCCTCCCTGAAAAGCCATGGTTACCACCTCTTGGAGAGGAGCTAGTAGGAGCGGCAATTGACCATCAAGCAGAGTGGACAACCCCACGTCAACTCTCCATTCCACTAGGCATGCTGGATCTGCCAAGTGCTCAAAAGCAGGAGGTCTACCACTTTGATATTGAGGAGTTGGGCAATACCGTCTTATATGGGTCCCCAGGCTTTGGAAAATCAACAGCTCTTCAAACTATCCTCATGAATCTGGCTCGTAGAAATACGCCTGAGCAAGTTCAGTTTAACCTTTTTGATTTTGGGACGAATGGTCTCTTACCAATTAGAGGGTTGCCACATGTGGCGGATCTGGTTCGACTAGATGAGGAAGAAAAGCTCCTCAAGTATCTGAAACGTCTGGATAGTCTTATGAAAGAGCGGAAAGCCCTCTTTACAGAGGTTGGCGTGTCTAGTCTCTCACAGTATGAGCAAAAGACAGGTCAAGCACTCCCTGTTCTTCTCAACATCTTTGATGGCTATGACTCAGTACGGGAAAGCCCATTAGAGGAGATCATCGAGTCAGCTGTCAACCAGCTCCTACGTGAAGGAGCTAGTCTGGGTATTTATACTCTGATAACCGTACTCAGCGCTAGTAGCTTGCGTTTACGGATGAGCTCGACGATTCCCAATGCTTTGTGCTTTTACTTAGTAGAAGAAGGAGCGCTTCGGACGGTTATGGGACGTGATGCCCTGCCAGGCCAGGAAATTGTCGGCCGTGCTCAGGTGACACAGGAAGAAGTTCTAGAGTTACAAGTCTATCTGCCGATAGAAGGAAAAGACGATATCGACCGTCTTTCTCACTTAACAGCAGAAATCCAATCGATGAATCAGGACTGGCAAGGCTTACGTCCAGAAGCAGTACCTATGTTGCCAAGTAAGATTTCTACGAGTTTCTTTGAAGATCACGAGGAAGTTCAGGATATGTGGCAAAGAGGCGAGTTGCCAATTGGTTTTGACAAAGAAAGTACACACCCGGTTGGCTTTGTGCCAAAACGAGACGGCTACTTTGAGCTTCTCTATGATACCATGCAACAGCTAGAATATGGCGAAGCAGCGCTTCTGACAGGCTTAGAAAAAGTGCCTAGTCACATTAAAAAGTTCTTGGTGGATCCAACAGGAAACTACCATCAGTCGGAAGGGCTGTTCGACGAAGTATTTGTGGGCGAGGAGATCCCTGGTTTCTTTATGGATATGCAGTCTGAAGTGGATGCGCGCACGCCAGCTGATTTGGATTATCCTATCTACATCTTGATTCCAGAAGCACAAGCCCTCAGCAAGCTTATGAATCTTAAGATGACAGAAGATGCCTTTAAGGCTCTCCTGCACAAAGGAGGGACAGTTGGGCTCCACTTCATCTTTATGGGTGAGCTTCGTCAGATCGTTAACGGCTATATGGAAGTGGATAAGATTCTGAAGGTCAATGTGCCTGCAGGCTGTATCGGTATTCGTTTCCAAGACCAGAATGTTGTATCTATCAAGAGTAGCTTCACAGAATCGGTTGTCGGAGTGGATGAGTACAACTACTTCACCAGCCGAGAAGGCTATCGTATTAAGCTTATCAGTGAATAAAAGCGAGTCATTTGACTTGCTTTTATTTTTCATTCCTTATGGTAAAACATAGGAATCTTTGATATAATTAGAGAAAAAGTGGAGGAGTTTATGTATGGGACGATACGATAGTGCCATTGCGAATTGTCATGCACAAATCCGTTGGATTCGTTTGGATATACGTACTTATGAGAATAAGATAAGACGGTTGGAATCTGCGAATGATTGTATCCAGAGTCAGATGGATGTTGTTAGTAAAAACAAGACTTCTGCGAGTGATTTGAATAAGCACTCTACAACTGATTTTCAAGGGACTCGTCGGGAAGATTTTAATAAAACGTTAGCAGGAATTTCCGATGCGATTACAACTTGGTTGACAGATACAGAAATGAATCGTAAGAGTATTCGCTTTAAAATATCAGAATATAATGGGAATATTGAAGATTGCCAGACCAAAATTAATAGTCTGAATAGCCAGATTGAATACTATCATCGCTTGAATAGGGAGGAGGACTAGTATGTCAGGTCAAGCAGAAATATATGTCCAAACAGAAGAATGGGCTGGACAGGTAGGACATTATCATTCGGGTGTTGCCTCTGTTCGTCCACTATCTACTCTTCCTTTTTCCTATACAGATTTGTCTCCTTTTAAGAACTTTAATCAAGCCATTCAGAATTTAAATACATCTGTCATAAAATATCGAACTTATGTGAATTCTCAATCCTCTAATATGCTTAGGGTTTCTGAGAATAAGTTGTTGGATGATCGTTCAGGAGCAGATGGATTTCAAGATGGGATTCGATTAAAATGAAGACAGCAGAACAAATTTGGAAAGAGTATTGTGACGGTAATACGGCATTTCCCACTACAGATTTTTTACATCAGATAGCTTTTATTTTAAAAAATCGTCCAGAGGTATTGGGCGCAATCGTAAAAGCTTTTTTGGATAAAAAACCAAACTATATTTATCATCCGCGGATTGGCGCTGATATTGAAGTGACTTTTTTACCTAAAGAAGTGTATATTTGTCGGAACGAGACAGAGATTACGTTATCTAAAAGTGAGTTTGTCCATTTTTTAGATGGGGTTGATAAGGTTTATAGCGATATTCTTCCCTTGGGCACATTGGTTGAGATTGATAAGGAGCAGTTATCTCAAGAGCTAGTAGTGTCACTTTTAGGCGATGAGCCACTTTATGTCATGATTATGGGGCGAAAAGTCGTTTTCGACGGAGCTTATGTGGATTATTTAGCACAGTTCTGGCCTCTTGGTCTTCAAGCAGAGCTTCCACCGATGGCTATTCATAAGACCATGATCAAACGAATCATCGCTCAGGGTTATGCGGAATCAGAAAAAGAAAGCTCCTATGTGGGTCAATTACGGGAAATATTAATGAAAACAGCTGTTCCTTCCCACTTTTATCTACGATTACAGGAGGAGTTAGACGATGAAAATCAAGCGTAGTGAGTTGGAAAGTTTAAAGGATTTTCTCTATAAGCAGACCCAAGCTTTCGAGTCTGATTTGGCTGAGGCACAGTCGACTGCGCAGAGTCTTGCCTCGAGTCAAGCGCTGCGTGGTGATGTCAAGACTGCGATTAACCATGAGTTGAACTATTATAACCTCCCTCTCCTTCAGGGTTATGTGGATTATTCTAATCTGCTTTATACTGAGTTTGACAATCTGATTTCTGACTTTGAATCAACAGTCGGTGAGAAAAGCGCAACAGCTGTAATCAACAGTGAGGCCTTAACTAGCTTGAAGCAGAGTGTGGATGGTCTCCATTCCTCCATTGTCCGGGATATGGATGCGACGAATAAATATTATACGGAAATTTCTGACTTGATCTCACTGAAAGCACCCAGCAAGGATAAGTTGAGTCGGGCTATTGAGGCGTCGAAACAGTCGCTTTCAGAGACGGAGAAGCGCCTGACTGCCTTCAATGGCAAGCAGGCCACAAGTGAGTTAGATGCGATTTTAAACAATCAAAATAAGGGCTTAACGAAGGTGAGTGGGACGGTTACCATGGCCAGCCCTTATCGTAATCCTGAAGCGCTAGCTATCTATCGTAATCCTCATTTCAAGAAGGCGGCAAACCGTTATCACCAGAAAGTGGATAGCCTAGCAAGGGCTTACTTCCAGAAGAATCATCCAGGCGTTGCATTTGACAAGGATAAGGCAGGGATTGAGGAATTGCAGGCTCTGGCGAGGGAGGTGACTAAGAAGGCGGAGTATGGAGATTCATCTTCAGTTAAGACGTTAGGAGACTATGGTAATGACTTAGCGGAAACTTCAGTCTATACAAGTCTTGAAGAAGGTATCAAGCACCTTATTGAGAAAATGAAAGTATCAGTACCGGATGCAGCTAATTATTGGAGCGTAGGAATGACTGGTAATTCATATTATCAAAATATGAATTTCTCCTTTAATGCTCAACAATTTGCGAAAGACTCCACGACGAATGCTCTAAAAGGTCTTTTTAAGAATATTACTGTGTCAGAAGTTGGTATTCCGATTCCAGGTACGAATGTTTCCATGGGGATATCAGGTATTAGCTCGGTCTTTATGGGATTAGACCTTGTCAAAAATCTTCAAGAAGAAAATGCCGGACGTGCCTTTACACATACTGCAGTAACGACGGCAGTGACAGCAGTAGGGGTTGATATGCTTACTACAGGAATAATATATGCTAGTGTTGGGACAGGCTATGTTGCTAGTGGAGCTACCATTTTAGCAACTGCTATGGCAAGCAATCCAGTTGGTTGGTCAATTGCGGCTGGTGTTGCAGTAGCTTTTGTAGTTGACCAAGCTTATAAAAATAACTTTTTGGGCATTAAAACCATAGCAAATGAGATGGGCGACAATCTTGAAAAAAGTGTTAAGGAAATAGGAAGCAATATTGATGCAGGTATCAAGGAAGTCGGAAATAGTATTGATACCGGTATTAAATCAATTCAGAAAGTGTTTGGGTGGTAGGAGTAAAAGATGGAGATAAATTTTAGAAATTCTAACATTGGTTGCTATCAAATAGTCGAAATAGATGGGCATTCTCAGAAATATATTATGGATACTAGCACTCTGAAACCTAAGAGATACTGTTGGGGGTTATTACCCCAAAATATCACTGTTGATATGACGGAATTGGATAAGAAAAATGTTAGTTTTGAAACAAAATCAAAAACACTATTGGGAACTAGCACTATAGCTATAATGGTCCAACCGATTGTAAAAATTGGATACGATATGTTAAAAAATTTATTTGTAAATTATGAGATAAGTCAACAAATATTCTTAAAGATAGTTTTATATTTTATTTCTATGTTGATTTCTTATCTTGTTATTTGGAATTCTCTGAGAAAAGCTCATAAAATTGCGGCTGAGCGGTTACCTAAGGAAAGTAAGAAATTTAGATTAACATTTCAAACGACTAAAAGAAGAGAGTTAACAGGCTATATATTTCTTTTCCTAAACATAGCATGCTTACTTTTCTTTTTAATGTTAAACAATGGTGAAGAGGGAGCAATTTTAGTAATTAATGGTATAATTTCATTAGCCTTATACTTGAGCGTTTGGACGATGCCCCCAATAAGCTTTGCTTATAGAAATAAATTTTTGACAGTTGAAAGAATTGAAGAATTGTGATAATGATAAAGCGACCTTTATGCTGAGGTTTCGATGGATTTGATAGTGGTTTACAAAATTATTGAATTACCGGCTTTGTATTTGGAGGAAAATTTTGGAAATTAATTATAGAGAAACGAAGTATTTTTGTCATCAACTTGTAGAACTAAATGGGAAAAAATATATATTAGATGCAAGTTCAATGACCCCCAAGTTCTACTATTGGGGTGTTCCAACGGAGGAATTAACGGTTGAGATGGCGGAACTAAATAGAGAGGATATCAATTTTAGTACCCCGATTAATAAGTTTAAAGCTTCATATGTGGCAATCATGGTTCAACCGCTTGTATGGATTGTTTATTCTTTATTGAAAACTTTTTTAAAGAGTACAATATTAGCCAACAGATAATTTTAAAATTAGTAGTATTTTGCGCATCTATACTATTCTCTTACTTGATTTTTTATTTTAAAAGAGAGCAAGAACGTAAAAATGTTAAAGCTTTACTGCCTTCTTCTAGTAGAAGATATGAGATGATTTTTAAACCAGTATCTGCAAGAAAGCAAGTTTTTGACGCCTATATTTTTACTGTTCCTATAATAGCTTGTTTGGCACTTTATTTGTCTATTAATGATGGAGGAGAAGGTATTGTTCTCGTTATCAATAGCATTATCTCATTTTTTCTCCTATCATTTTTATTTGGAAAGGTTCCCATTCTTTCCGCTTATAAGATTAGAAACGTCACATTTGAAGGAATTAGAGAAATTAAATGAGGTCTTTGATTCCGGTATTAAATCACTTCAGAAAGTGTTTGGGTGGTAAATGTGAAAATTAATTTTAGAGGATTAGATGTTGCTTATTTTGATGTGTTAGAGATGGGAGAGAAAAAGTACGTTCTTGATTCCAACTCCACAACACCAAAGAGTTATTATTGGGGACTTTCCCCTGAAACTCTTGAAGTTGATTTGATAGAACTCGATAGTCAGAATAAAAATTTTGATAAAAAAATTAAGATGGGTCCTTCAGGAATGCGTATGGTATCTATTGGTTTTGGTCTTCTTTCGTATAGAGTAGTAACATCAATTTTTAGATATTATGATATTAGTCATAATCTATATTTAAAAGTATCTTTATTTCCTATATCTATTTTGGTAGCTTATATTGTCTATCAAAGTATTTTAATCAAATCAAGGAAGGAAATTTCAAGTCGTTTATCGCAGGAGAAGAAGAGGTTTAAAATAGTCTTTCAGAATAATAAGAAAAAAAGACAATTCCATGCCTATCTATTTCTCATTTTACATACAATTGCTTTCTCTATTTATATGGGAGAAGATGATGGAACAGAAGCTGCAATTCTAGTGTTGAATGGTTTGTTGGCCTATCTATTTATTTGGATTGAATCTGGCGTTATTCCATTGACTTATGCTTATCAAAAGAAATACCTAGAATTTAAAGAAGTGAAAAAGGTATAATATAACTTATAATAAAATTCAGAAAGTGTTTGGGTTGTAGTAGTAAAAGATGGAGATAAATTTTAGAAATTCTAACATTGGTTGCTATCAAATAGTTGAAATAGATGGGCATTCTCAGAAATATATTATGGATACTAGCACTCTGAAACCTAAGAGATACTGTTAGGGGTTATTCCAATTGATGTATTTTATAATAATCAACAACTTTTTTTCGACCGAATTTGAGGAATTAAACTAGCTTACGAAGGAGTGTATATGTCAAAAATTTTACCTATAGGAAGTATTGTGTATCTCAATAAAGGAAATCAGAAATTGATGATTTTGAATCGGGGAGTTACTATTCATCAAAATAAGCAAGATGTTTTATTTGATTACTCAGCAGCTATCTACCCGATGGGTTTAAATCCTGATCAATTATTTTATTTCAATCATGAAGATGTGGATCGAATTGTATTTAAAGGATACTCTGACGAGGAAGAAGATCGATTTGTGGAGCTTTATCTACAATGGCTAGAAGAAAACAAGGAAAAGGTAGTGAAAGGAAGAACAAAATAGTATCATTTTTATACTTTTTTTACCAGAGTAGCTTCACAGAATCGGTTGTCGGAGTGGATGAGTACAACTACTTCACCAGCCGAGAAGGCTATCGTATTAAGCTTATCAGTGAATAAAAGCGAGTCATTTGACTTGCTTTTATTTTTAGGGTTCTTTCCCAATCCTTATGGTAAAACATTGGAATTTTTGATATAATTAGAAAAAAAGTGGAGAAGTTTATGTATGGGACGATACGATAGTGCTATTGCGAATTGTCATGCACAAATCCGTTGGATTCGTTTGGATATACGTACTTATGAGAATAAGATAAGACGGTTGGAATCTGCGAATGATTGTATCCAGAGTCAGATGGATGTTGTTAGTAAAAACAAGACTTCTGCGAGTGATTTGAATAAGCACTCTACAACTGATTTTCAAGGGACTTGTCGGGAAGATTTTAATAAAACGTTAGCAGGAATTTCCGATGCGATTACAACTTGGTTGACAGATACAGAAATGAATCGTAGAGGCCTTAACTAGCTTGAAGCAGAGTGTGGATGGTCTCCATTCCTCCATTGTCAGGGATATGGATGCGACGAATAAATATTATACGAAAATTTCTGACTTGATCTCACTGAAAGCTCCCAGTAAGGATAAGTTGAGTCGGGCTATTGAGGCGTCGAAACAGTCGCTTTCAGAGACGGAGAAGCGCCTGGCTGCCTTCAATGGCAAGCAGGCCACAAGTGAGTTAGATGCGATTTTAAACAATCAAAATAAGGGCTTAACGAAGGTGAGTGGGACGGTTACCATGGCCAGCCCTTATCGTAATCCTGAAGCGCTAGCTATCTATCGTAATCCTCATTTCAAGAAGGTGGCAAACCGCTATCACCAGAAAGTGGATAGCCTAGCAAGGGCTTACTTCCAGAAGAATCATCCAGGCGTTGCATTTGACAAGGACAAGGCAGGGATTGAGGAATTGCAGGCTCTTTCGAGGGAGGTGACTAAGAAGGCGGAGTATGGAGGGGAAGGAAAAAATCAAACTTACACGTTAGAGGAAGCCGTGAAAGATTTCGCTGAAGGCTTGACGCCAAGCGAATTTTCTAAAGAAACTATAGGAGCTTTTTTGGATCATGTTAAAGGGAAAGTTATTGAGGAATCTAAAAATATAGGTCGTTCACTGGCGGCGACTTTGCAACCGCGTGATGCCGCAGGAAGATTTATAAAAGATAGTTCAAAAATTAGAAATTGGCTAACTAGCACGCTGAAAAAAATACCGAATTCTACCAGTAAAGTTCTTGGAAATGTTGCTAAATGGGGTGGAAGAGGACTTGTTGCTCTAGGAATGTGGTCAGAAGGAAGTGACCATTATAAAGAATACCATAATGTTGGTAGAGCAGTTAGTTATGGCTTAACGGCTGGAACAGCTGGCTGGGTAGCCGGTCTTGCTGTGGGTTCAGCTTTGGCTGGAGCTCCAGTTGTTGTTGGTCTAGTTGGAGCTGTTGTGGTTGGTTCTGCTGTTTCTGTAGGTGTAAAAGCTCTGTATAAAAATGTAAAACCATTTAGAGCTGTAGTTGATGGTGCAGGAGATCTTTTAAACGGAATAGGAAAAGGAATATCTAATATCGGAAAATCATTTAGCAATCCACTCAAAGCAATTAAAGGAGTTTTTGGATAATGGAGAAAAAAGCTAACTATGTAGCCCGTGTAGTGGGGCGGCTGGATAACCGTTATTATCTAATAGAAGTCCATAACCGTCTTTATGTAATAGATTATTTTAATCCAAAGGACATCCGGAATTATTTGTGGAGATTTAATGCGTATAATAATACGGAATACTTAATTTATGATGTGACGGAACAAGTTGAACAGTATGAAGTAAAGCCATTTAATATATGGTTAGAAAATTTTAGGAAAGTATTTGATATTGTGTCTATTGCTTTGGTATTTTGGCTCTTATTCTTTCCTCCAAAATTCGCAAATAATCCCATGATTTTTTCTTCATGGCGAATTATTCTTATTTTATTTTTTATAGGAGCTTTGCTAATTTTTCTAGTTTTAAATTTAGGAATGGATAAAACTCTTAAATTTAATTTTCAGGATGCATTATTATTACGAGCTACAATAAAAGAAAATAAGAAAGGATCTAATTCCTCATTTTTTAAGGTTATTCAACATTTAATAACTTTTATATTGCTTTTCTCAGGGTGTCTTTTCATTGGGATTTTCAATTCAAATTATCTCACTCTGCTATTATTTACCTTTATTGGAGGTTATTCAATTTTATTTATCTATGCTATGTCAATACAATATAATTTAAATCGTTTTAAATTTCATATTATTAAAAATACACAGGAGGCATAAAATGTTATTACCATTAGGAAGTATTGTTTACCTAGCAGATGGTAACCAGAAAGTTGTTATTATTGGTCGTGGAATGATTGTTAATCAGGAGGGAACAGATGTTGTTTTTGACTATACAGGCTCTGTTTTTCCAGACGGTCTCAATCCAGAAGAGATTTATTATTTTAACGAAGAAGATATTGACGAAGTCATATTTGAAGGTTACCGTAATGATGAGGAAGAACGCTATGCAAAGCTTTATCTACAGTGGTTGGAGGAAAACAAGGAGAAAGTGGTAAAAGGAAGAACGAAATAGTATCATTTTTATACTATTATTTTTACCAGAGTAGCTTTACAGAGTCCGTTGTCGGAGTGGATGAGTACAACTACTTCACCAGCCGAGAAGGCTATCGTATTAAGCTTATCAGTGAATAAAAGCGAGTCATTTGACTTGCTTTTATTTTTCATTCCTTATGGTAAAACATCAAAATTTTTGATATAATTCTATTAACTGTAAGATTTAGTCAAAAGAGGTATAAAGATGAGTGATTTTGAAGAAAAGCGGCTTGCTAGTAATGCTTATAATCGAGCGCAAGCGAGTCGCTATGAAAGTTTGGCGAATCAGTACCAGAAAGCATACGATAAGAAAAAAGCAGAGATTGAGAAGTTAGAATCTGCTAGAAAAGAACTTTCTAAGCAAATTCAATCCTATAGTGAGTTCCGCAATACAGTTTCTCAATACTCTACAACTATTTCTACAGATACCTTTAAAGGGACAAGACGCGATACATTTGATAAGACTTTATCGAAAATTGCGACGACGATGAATACGCATCAAAATGAGCATGAAATGAATTTGGCGAAGTTGGATGCAGAGATCGCAAAGCGAAAATTGGAGCTAGGCGATTTAGGTGGTGCTATTGGAAGTGCTTGGAATGCGGTTGAAAGCTTCTTGGCAGCTATTTTTTAGGGAGTAGGATAGATGGATAAAATAGGAATCAGTTCGGCTTCTTGGCAACGTGTTGTTACCTCAGCACGGACTAAGGTCGCATCTGTATCAGACATTCAAGTGACAAAGATTGGAAAAACTACCTTGAATCGGATGAAATCTTTTGAGACCCTTCAAGAACAAGCGAAAAAAATTCTGAGTGATTATAAGGATTTTGAAATGGAGCGTACTTCTCAAATGATTACGGTTGGTGAGAAGATTGTGGCTGATGATAAAGCTATGGCTGGTCAGTTTGATAAGAATACAGCCAATGTGAGGTTTAAGTAATGGTTCAATACGATAAGAATAAGATTTTTACAAGTATTATTACTAGCCGTACGAGAGAGACATTCGAAGTAGATGATACTTTGATTCAACTTGGTCAACAATTAGGAATGCGTCCGCAGATTTTGAAGGGACTCTATAAGGCTCTGAGAAAACTGGAGGATATCTATGAGTATGTGCCAAGTTTCGGTGCAACTTTTACTTGTCATTTTGATTATGAGAACCAGAAAGCTCAGATCCATTATAATCAACTAGATCAACTATTTTCCATCACGGATTTACAGGATTTTATGGGGATTGTGGACAGTGTCTACAGTCCTATTTATCCTTTAGGTTCTGTTGTTGAGCTAGATTTGGAGCTTTTACCAGAGGAACTCCAGAAAAGCTTAGCGGAGGGGCCAGGACCACTCGTTACGATTTCAGGCCGTAAGATGCCTCTTCAAGAAGGATTTGATGACTATGTGGTAGACTACTTGGCTCGCATCTGGCCCTTGGGTGAGATGCCTGGAATGGATGCTTTTTTCGTTAGTAACATGATGATTGAGCGACTTCGTTTTGAAGGCTATAGTGATGACTGGGAAAGTCAGTTCACAGAGGATGTTTTACGTGCGACTCAGCTCTCCCATCAACAAGTCTCGACTGCCTTTATGCGCAGTGAGGATTTTGTTCGGTATTATGAGCCGTATTTAAACACGGAGGAAGACTAATGGGATTTTATGTAGATATTGCGGAGCTTCAGAAAGCCCAAGAGGCCTATATGAAGATGGTCGCAACTGCTCAGAGTCAGTTGGATACCGCTAAAAATGGGATGAATGCCATCATCACCAGTAATTCCATGCATGGAGAAGTTGGGAAAGCGATTACGAATGAAATCAATAATGTTCATAACCCCGTGATTGTTGGCTTAAAGAATGGCTTAGAATTTCTAGGTTCTGAGTTTTCCAAGACGATCACGGATTTTCAGAATCTTGTTGGCGAAACCTCTGCAACGGCAGTTTTAGCAGAAGAAACTTTGGATGATGCGGTCAAGAAGCTGAATGCGGCGGATGAGAAACACAAGGTGATGGATACCAATTTCAAGAGTATCTATGATGGTATTTCGAGTCTCTATCACCTGAGTGCTCCCTTAAGCAGCACCTTCTATACTAATACCCAGACAGCCCGGAAGTATGTTCAGGATACGAAGAATAAGGTCAATGCCTTTGATAAGATGACGACAACCAGCAGTGCGGAGCAACTTTTTAGTGCTTTAGGTAGCCAGATGGCAGCTGCTGGAAGAGTGAAGAGTCTGAGTTATAGTGATCCTATTTTGACCGACTTTGTGGCGCATGAAGATCTCGGTAAAGCGATTTATGAGATGGATCAGCAGTATGCGAAAGCCAAGGCAGAAGCGATTGAGGCTGCTAAACGCAAGGCAGAACAAGAAGCCGCTGAGCGAGAAGCTTCTTATCGCCGTCATCACCCCGTCCAAGCCTGGCTGAAGGATCGCTCGAATGGGATTGGTTCCTGGTGGGGCGATGTTGTTGAGGGAACACGAGATCTGCCTATTCCACAGGACTTGAAAGATACACTCCTGTTTGCGGAAGGTTTTATTGGTTCAGCTGGAAGTATGGTTTCAGATACTGCCATCGGAGCTGTAGATTTGACTCAGATCATTGGCATTGCTAGTATTGATGGCGTCAATCGCTTAACAGGAGGTCGAACTCCAGAGTGGATGAAGCGGGACTTGCAAGGGACGGCAGATAACCTGTCTAGCCTTGCGGAGTTAGGAGTAGGAACTTACACTGCTCTGACGGATCCAGGAGCAGCTATGCGCGGTCAAGACCCTAATGCTAGCTATGCGGATAAGGCTGCTTATCGTGCTCAAGAGACAGGGAAAGCCCTCTGGGATAAAGTTACCCATATGGATGCCTATGATGCAGGAGGCTTGACCTTTGAGATTGCCAGTCTTTTTGTCGGCCCAGCAGCTGTAGGGAAGATGGCTAAGGGGACCAAGTTAGGAGCTAAGGCAGCTGAGATGATTCAGTTAGCCAAGAACAGCACCAAGGCAAGAATTCTCGCAAATGTTGAAAAATGGGGTTCAAAGGTTGACAATATCCTAGCGAAGAGCAATAATGTCATTGGAAAATTTGGCGAGAAATTATTAGATACCCGAATCCCAGTCGGCATTCGTAAAAAGGCATTTGCCTTTGCGGGAGGTATGGGAACCATGCCTACCTTCAGCGTTGAGAGTAAGACACTACGTGATGTGATGCACTTCTCAAGCAAACATGCGGATGATGTTGTGAGAGGTTTAGGTGGTTCTGGGAAGGCGGAGAGAGTCACACAAGCTGTCAATAATATGTCGGAGTTTTTTGAAACAGAATTTGGACAAAAGATTGTGGGAAGCCTTAGAAAGACTAAGAAGAAGTATGACGGGCAGAGTGTTTATGAGGTGACTAAAGATATAGATGATATTTTGAAAAAAGGAGATAAATTGTACTTAGATGGTCTGCATAAAGATCATTTTGAGGTATTCAATAAAAGAGGTAAAGTAAAGGATGTTCTTAATCTTGATGGAACTTCTAATAGTAAAAAATTTAATTTAGCTTCTGGAAGGAGATTAAAATGATTAGTTCAGAGTTAAAAGATGTAATGAAACGATTGACTATTCTTAATGAGAACAATAAAGGTGTGCTACTTAGAGAAGAAAGTATCAGAGATATAGACAATACGATAAATATCTTTCTAAAAAAATATGAAGATCGTTTTTATGAAGGATTAAGATTGTTTAACAAGATAGACATTACTACAATTTCCTCTTCAGAGAATTCAGATTATACTATTGCTTTCTATAATCTATTAACTGGAATTAGGGGGATAATCGATTGTTTTGATGACTTTGATGATATTTTAGTTGAATTGAATAAAAACTTCATGTATCAAAGTGGCGAAATCACAAAAGAAGAATGGGAAAGTTCAGGGGAAGTAGTCTTGGATGACGAAGAAAATGAATTTGGAGATTGAAGAATAGATATTGATTCCTCGCTTTTTATGTTCACTAGGAGGAAGGCTAATGGGATTTTATGTCGATATTGCGGAGCTTCAGAAAGCCCAAGAGGCCTATATGAAGATGGTCGCAACTGCTCAGAGTCAGTTGGATACTGCTAAAAATGGGATGAATGCCATCATCACCAGTAATTCCATGCATGGAGAAGTTGGGAAAGCGATTACGAATGAGATCAATAATGTTCATAACCCCGTGATTGTTGGCTTAAAGAATGGCTTAGAATTTCTAGGTTCTGAGTTTTCCAAGACGATCACGGATTTTCAGAATCTTGTTGGCGAAACCTCTGCAACAGCAGTTTTAGCAGAAGAAACTTTGGATGATGCGGTCAAGAAGCTGAATGAAGCCGATGAGAAACACAAGGTGATGGATACCAATTTCAAGAGTATCTATGATGGGATTTCGAGTCTCTATCACCTGAGTGCTCCCTTAAGCAGCACCTTCTATACTAATACCCAGACAGCTCGGAAGTATGTTCAGGATACGAAGAATAAGGTCAATGCCTTTGATAAGATGACGACAACCAGCAGTGCGGAGCAACTTTTTAGTGCTTTAAGTAGCCAGATGGCAGCTGCTGGAAGAGTGAAGAGTCTGAGTTATAGTGATCCTATTTTGACCGACTTTGTGGCGCATGAAGATCTCGGTAAAGCGATTTATGAGATGGATCAGCAGTATGCGAAAGCCAAGGCAGAAGCGATTGAGGCTGCTAAACGCAAGGCAGAACAAGAAGCCGCTGAGCGAGAAGCTTCTTATCGCCGTCATCACCCCGTCCAAGCCTGGCTGAAGGATCGCTCGAATGGGATTGGTTCCTGGTGGGGCGATGTTGTTGAGGGAACACGAAATCTGCCTATTCCACAGGACTTGAAAGATACACTCCTGTTTGCGGAAGGTTTTATTGGTTCAGCTGGAAGTATGGTTTCAGATACTGCCATCGGAGCTGTAGATTTGACTCAGATCATTGGCATTGCTAGTATTGATGGCGTCAATCGCTTAACAGGAGGTCGAACTCCAGAGTGGATGAAGCGGGACTTGCAAGGAACGGCAGATAACCTGTCTAGCCTTGCGGAGTTAGGAGTAGGAACTTACACTGCTCTGACGGATCCAGGAGCAGCTCAGCGTGGTCAGGATCCCAATGCTAGTTATGCGGATAAGGCAGCTTATCGTGCTCAAGAGACAGGAAAAGCCCTCTGGGATAAAGTTACCCATATGGATGCCTATGACGCAGGAGGCTTGACCTTTGAGATTGCCAGTCTTTTTGTCGGCCCAGCAGCTGTAGGTAAGATGGCTAAGGGCACGAAACTCGGAGCTAAGGCAGCTGAGATGATTCAGTTAGCCAAGAACAGCACCAAAGCAAGAATTCTCGCAAATGTCGAAAAATGGGGATCAAAGGTTGACAATATCCTAGCGAAGAGCAATAATGTCATTGGGAAATTTGGGGAGAAACTATTAGATACCCGAATCCCAGTTGGCATTCGTAAAAAGGCATTTGCCTTTGCGGGAGGTATGGGCTCAATGCCTACCTTCAGCGTTGAGAGTAAGACTCTGCGTGAGGTTAGACAGTTCTTTAGTAAACATGCGGATGATGTAGCTAAAGAAAAAACGTTCCTTCAAGACATGGCTGGTATGTCTAGTACTACAACACCTTTATCTAATGCACCTTATATTAAAAATGGGAAACCTAATGGTAGACCAGGACCGACAGGAAAGAAGAAGCTTGAATTTGAAAAAGCGGTTTATGATGCTCAGGTTGATCCAGATGGTGTATTACGAGATTTAAATACCGGTGAAATTATTGAGTGGAAACCAGGACAACCTAGAAAAGGGGCTGTAGATTTTGGACATGAAAAAGGTAAAAGCTATAAAGAGATGTTTGAAAAATATAAAAACAGAGAGATAACATTAGATGAGCTTAAAGAATTTCAGTCTAATCCAGATAATTTTAGACTAGAAACACCTTCAGCAAATAGAAGTCATAAGTATGAGTAAGGAGATGGGTGATATGGAATCAAAAGCAATATTTGAAGCTGCACAGGTAGGCGATTTTAAATTACTGAAAGATTTATATAGCGGTAGTATAAATCAGGTAAATAAGGAACAATTGAATCTTTTATCGGTTGTCCTCACTAATAGTGATAAAATTGATGACCGAATTAAGATAATTAACTTCTTGCTCGATAGAGGTATAGATATAAACTATCAGGATAGAGATGGTAGAACAGCACTACATAATTTTTTTCAATTTAAAGCAAATTGGAGACCTAATGTAGATTACGCAGTAAATGTAATAGCTAGTTTAATTGAAGCGGGTATAAATATTAATGCAATTGATAAATATGGATCAGTAGCATTAATTTATTCTTTAACTGTTTTAAAATTAACAACGCAAGATGCATATCCTATTTATGAATTATTGCTAAAACATAATGCAGATTATACTCTAAAAAATGATGCGGGTAAATCTGCGTTAGACTACGCTAAAGAGTTATCTTGGAGAAATGATTTTTTAAATATTTTGGAGAAGTATAAAAATGAAAGTAAGTGATAATTATGGGGGATTTGTTCTATCAAGGAATGTAAAAAATGGATTACCTATTGCGTATACTTACAGAGAAAAATCTCGACTGTTACAATTAAATGGATGGACCATTTATTCTAGTTCCGATGATGAGGAATACGTAAATAATCCCCAAAATTTTGAAATTGTATCAGCAAAAACCATGTTTTCTATTGCACCCGTGATGGAAGAAATTTTTGAAGCGAAGTATGGGACGAATTTAGCGTGGCTATACGAGGAGGGGGTTCATGTTGGTTTCTATGATTTAAATGAGGAAAAAGAGGTAAAAATATCTGAAATTTTAGATTAGTTATATATACTAGTATTATCATGAAAGAGTCCTACTTAAGCCAAGGCAGAACAAGAAGCCGCTGAGAGAGAAGCTTCTTATCGCCGTCATCACCCCGTCCAAGCCTGGCTGAAGGATCGCTCGAATGGGATTGGTTCCTGGTGGGGCGATGTTGTTGAGGGAACACGAAATCTGCCTATTCCACAGGACTTGAAAGATACACTCCTGTTTGCGGAAGGTTTTATTGGTTCAGCTGGAAGTATGGTTTCAGATACTGCCATCGGAGCTGTAGATTTGACTCAGATCATTGGCATTGCTAGTATTGATGGTGTCAATCGCCTAACAGGCGGTCAAACTCCAGAGTGGATGAAGCGGGATTTGAAAGGGACGGCAGATAACCTGTCTAGCCTTACCTAAAAACTCTCCGACACCACAAAAATGGATGGATAAAGGTGGGAAAATTGAAATACTTGAAGATGGAACATGGGTATATACAAATTCTGAGGGTATTACAATAAAATATATTGATGGATTTCCTGATTTTAAAAATGGTATTCCACCACAAGTTAAAAAAGAGTTTGTGATAGAGGGTGGCTTTGAGGGAAGGTCGAAAGACTTTTCCAAGGCAGGAGATGCAGGTATTGGTAATACTTGGCATCACACAGAAGTATCAGGAAAAATGGAGCTAGTTCCCTATGGCATACATAATATAACATTGCATAATGGTGGCCGATCAGCGGGTCTTTGGGCATATGCACCAAGATGATTCTGATATTGATTTTTTATGAGGTGTATGTAATTCTTGTATAGCGCTGCTAATATATATTGAATGTGGTATTCATTCTAAATACAAAAAGAAAGGAAAAAATTAGAAAGTGGAAGATATTAGAACGGTAATCCTCCCTTTGCCTAGTATTGAATTGGTTAAGGAAAAGGAGGAAGAATGGTGCATTGAGTTACCGAGTTCCTTTAAGGAATTCATAATCAGATATAATGGGATAATTCCTAAAAAGAATCTTTTTAAAATCAGTGATGATAAAGAGTATGTTATAGAAAGATTCCTTTGTATTTTAGATGATTTTGAAGAGAATTCCCTAGGAATGTACGATATTGATGTTATATGGAGTCCAATACTAGAAATTTTAAGTGTGGATCCAGATTCTGTTGGTGTAGAACTATTACCAGTAGCAACACTGTTCGGTGGTGATTTTATATGTTTAGATTATAGAGAAGGGACCCAGAACCCCAAGGTATGTTATTGGAAGCGTGAGGATTCATACGAATGGCATCCTAGTGTAGAGTTTGTTTCAGATACATTTGAAGAGTTTTTAGGAATGCTATATTCTGAAGATGATATTGCAAATAGCTAGTATTTGGTTACGGAATCATGCTTTTGAGTATATGTTAAGAGTAATGCACAAAATATAATATAGGAGTTCTATTTATGAGTGATAAATTCCTTGAGTCATTTATTGAAAAAACTTTTTATAATGAGCTATTTAGTAAGTTGAAATCTTACATCTCTCTTCATAGGGATGAAATAATGGTTAAATCCTATACTCTATCTTCGATATCCTATAAAGCGCTAAATGATTTTAGCGTCAAGAGTGTTTTAACATGAAATATGGTTGGTGGTGTGTTAGAATCTCATTTGCTTGTAGTAGCGATATTAGAAATAAAAGGACACTCTAAATATGGACATGAAATAGATAGTGCTGAAATATGGCTAGATGTAACGGTTTCTTACCAATTGAATAATGGACTTCATCATTTCTCCGTAGGGAATATCACAGAGTATGATGCTACTAATAAAGAGATGAAACAAACTCCAGATTTTACTCTGGAGTTTGTTCCCTATATCTATACTAGGGATATGGAACAAGTTGCGGAAGGAATAGTGAGAAGATACTATCCAGAGGCGTTACAGACTCCGATGCCTCTACCTATTGATGAGTATCTTTCAAATATCGGTCTGACAAAAGTTGAAGGGAAATTGACTCCAGATAGTTCCGTTTTTGGAGAGATGATTTTTAAAGATACAACTGTCACGTTGTATGGTGAAGATACTCCTAAAGAATTGGCTGTTTCAAAAGGAACTATTCTGGTCGATCCAGAGGTAATCTGTTTACGAACAATGGGAAGCAGGCCACAAGTGAGTTAGATCCACTTTTAAACAATCAAAATAAGGGCTTAACGAAGGTGAGTGGGGGATGGTTACCATGGCCAGCCCTTATCGTAATCCTGAAGCGCTAGCTATCTATCGTAATCCTCATTTCAAGAAGGCGGCTAATCGCTATCATCAGAAAGTGGATAGCCTGGCACGGGCTTATTTCCAGAAGAATCATCTGGACAGGTGAAAGAGGAGAGTCTACATTTGTTTCAAACAAAGATGAAGTTAGAAAAATTTTAGATGATGTAAATCTAGAAGGTATAGAGTATGAAAATGCGATACCAGATTTTTCACCTGTCTCTAAAGGTGAAGTGAAAATTACAGATATGGGTATTGACAGAAATGCTAACTTTAGACAAGCTGATGAGCTCCTTGCTAGAGAATTAGAGAAAACTCGTCGAGAAATTGTTAAGTTTAGAAAAGAAAATAAACTAACGTGGCACGAACTTAATGACATGACGAGTATGCAACTAGTTCCGAGTATCATAAATAGTAAATTTGGGCATTTAGGCGGTGTTTCAGAAGTTAAAAAGTTGTTGGAATTATTGCAGTAGAAAAAGAGGTATGAAATGAAGATAGTACATCCTGTTTTTGGGGAATTTACATTTAATAATGGTTGGACTAAGAGTATTAAATTAAATATTTTTAAAAAGGAATTTTCTGTTGAAATAAATATTGATGCAGATGAAGATGCGGTGTTCGATGAAAATCAAATCAAAGCTTTTGAATTTTTTTCAGTGATATTCAGAACCGTGTTACCCAAGCCGAGAATGGTATTGTTGTATATTATAATTCAATAATTGATGAGGTAATTGATAGACTGGATTCAGATTCTAATTTTGGTCAGAAGTTATTAAATGCTAAAGATAATCCGAGTGAAATCTTTAAATTTTTGACAGTAAAACAAATTATGATTCCGATGAATTTTGATGATAACACACGCGAAGCAGGCTTCATTTGTGATTGTGAATGGGATATTGAAAACGGTGTTGGAATAAAATATATTAATGAACAAATATCAGAAATAGGATTTCAAGACATTTTGCTATAAGGGAGAAACATTAAGTATTGGAAAAGTTGCGCTGCAAACGATATCTTCATCAGGGACTGTTCTAAAAGGCGGTGCGGACCAAATATTGTTACCACAGGGATGGTTGCAGGATTGGGTTGTGAATGTAAGGACTGTCCCTAATTAAGGAGTAGATTATGAGTATGAAATCAATAGAGATAGCCAATAAAATTTTAGAAATAATGGATAAACAGTATCCTTCAGAAATACAGGAAAAAGGAGCAATTAACACTCTTTATACCATTATTAGATCAATAAAGGAAACAGAAACTATCCCATTAAATGTTCATCTTAAGGATCATGCACGTATGTTGATAGATGCAACTGCTAATTATAATTTAGAAATCATCTACCTACTTCAAGATTTAGATAAGGAATTAAAAAAGAATGAACGTCAAAGATAGTTTACAACGTTTTTCATCAAATAAAACAGAAAAAAATAGGGAACAGCTTCTTTCAAATTTGGAGAAAAGTTCACTTTTTGTTCCAGTAAGATGGATTGATGAGCAGACGTTCCGCATTCTCCATATTCAGGATAGAACAGAAAATTTTTATCTGCCGATTTTAACGAGTCAAGAAGAGCAACTGCCGCCTATAAGTGATAATAATTCAATTCTTTTGGAATCTGTTCGCCTATCTGATTGTATACAGTTACTTCTGTCTAATCATCAAATAGCTGGAATTGTTCTAAACCCTATGTCTGATAATGTAGTCCTTCCATCGGCTTTATTCTACGGACAGAATACGACGGAAAAGCAAGTATCATTTGGGGTTCCAAGTAAAGATTATTCTTGGCTGACAACTCCTTTAATTTCATTCTTACAACAGAATACGGGTGTTCGGACGGTCTACCCTATTGATGGTTGTTAGAGAGGATCAACCAGTAGCAACGCTCGTTGTAGATGGTGAAGAAAAAGATTGTCTTGCTATTGTTGATTATTTAAATCATCAGCAGTATTCTGAAGCTATTGATATTCTTCCCCTACAGACAGCTTTTTCAAAAGAAATCATTAAAGATGTTTCTCCTTTTTATACTAATCTATAGTACTATCTCTTCAAGAAGGATTTGATGACTATGTGGTAGACTACTTGGCTCGCATCTGGCCCTTGGGTGAGATGCCTGGAATGGATGCTTTTTTCGTAAGTAACATGATGATTGAGCGACTTCGTTTTGAAGGTTACAGTGACGACTGGGAAAGTCAGTTTACAGAGGATGTTTTACGTGCGACTCAGCTCTCCCAGCAACAAGTCTCGACTGCCTTTATGCGCAGTGAGGATTTTGTTCGGTATTATGAGCCGTATTTAAACACGGAGGAAGGCTAATGGGATTTTATGTCGATATTGCGGAACTTCAGAAAGCCCAAGAGGCCTATATGAAGATGGTCGCAACTGCTCAGAGTCAGTTGGATACTGCTAAAAATGGGATGAATGCCATCATCACCAGTAATTCCATGCATGGAGAAGTTGGGAAATCGATTACGAATGAAATCAATAATGTTCATAACCCCGTGATTGTTGGCTTAAAGAATGGCTTAGAATTTCTAGGTTCTGAGTTTTCCAAGACGATCACGGATTTTCAGAATCTTGTTGGCGAAACCTCTGCAACGGCAGTTTTAGCAGAAGAAACTTTGGATGATGCGGTCAAGAAGCTAAATGAAGCCGATGAGAAACACAAGGTGATGGATACCAATTTCAAGAGTATCTATGATGGTATTTCGAGTCTCTATCACCTGAGTGCTCCCTTAAGCAGCACCTTCTATACTAATACCCAGACAGCTCGGAAGTATGTTCAGGATACGAAGAATAAGGTCAATGCCTTTGATAAGATGACGACAACCAGCAGTGCGGAGCAACTTTTTAGTGCTTTAAGTAGCCAGATGGCAGCTGCTGGAAGAGTGAAGAGTCTGAGTTATAGTGATCCTATTTTGACCGACTTTGTGGCGCATGAAGATCTCGGTAAAGCGATTTATGAGATGGATCAGCAGTATGCGAAAGCCAAGGCAGAAGCGATTGAGGCTGCTAAACGCAAGGCAGAACAAGAAGCCGCTGAGCGAGAAGCTTCTTATCGCCGTCATCACCCCGTCCAAGCCTGGCTGAAGGATCGCTCGAATGGGATTGGTTCCTGGTGGGGCGATGTTGTTGAGGGAACACGAGATCTGCCTATTCCACAGGACTTGAAAGATACACTCCTGTTTGCGGAAGGTTTTATTGGTTCAGCTGGAAGTATGGTTTCAGATACTGCCATCGGAGCTGTAGATTTGACTCAGATCATTGGCATTGCTAGTATTGATGGCGTCAATCGCTTAACAGGAGGTCGAACTCCAGAGTGGATGAAGCGGGACTTGCAAGGGACGGCAGATAACCTGTCTAGCCTTGCGGAGTTAGGAGTAGGAACTTACACTGCTCTGACGGATCCAGGAGCAGCTATGCGCGGTCAAGACCCTAATGCTAGCTATGCGGATAAGGCTGCTTATCGTGCTCAAGAGACAGGGAAAGCCCTCTGGGATAAAGTTACCCATATGGATGCCTATGATGCAGGAGGCTTGACCTTTGAGATTGCCAGTCTTTTTGTCGGCCCAGCAGCTGTAGGGAAGATGGCTAAGGGGACCAAGTTAGGAGCTAAGGCAGCTGAGATGATTCAGTTAGCCAAGAACAGCACCAAGGCAAGAATTCTCGCAAATGTTGAAAAATGGGGTTCAAAGGTTGACAATATCCTAGCGAAGAGCAATAATGTCATTGGAAAATTTGGCGAGAAATTATTAGATACCCGAATCCCAGTCGGCATTCGTAAAAAGGCATTTGCCTTTGCGGGAGGTATGGGAACCATGCCTACCTTCAGCGTTGAGAGTAAGACTCTGCGTGATGTGATGCGCTTTTCTAGCAAACATGCGGATGATGTAGTGAGAGTGGCAGAGAAGCCCTTTGATAAAGAGCGGATTCTTGAAAATATTAGGCAAAGTCGACTTGCACGGGAAAGTTCGAAGTTTGATGACTATCTTCGCAGAGAGTATGAAGCTAAGGGACACTATTTCCCAGAACGTGTTGAAATGCCAAATGGCAAGCGTGCTTATCTATCGGCAGATGATGGTTTCGATGGAAGAAAAATTCCTGTCAGATCACGAAGTTATGTGGATAGTGAGGGGCATATTAAATGGCCACCGGAAGAAACTCAAGGTTTTGTTACAGATCATCTAGGTAAGCCGATAACCTCCCCTGCTAATATACATACGGGTCAGATTATTGATAGATTTGGTCCTTCAGGGGGGACGTATGTTAGTCCGGTTGAAGATGGAAAAATTATAGCTTTTAATAAACGCGGATTACCTTATCCAGAGGGGTATCAAGATTATCATCAATATGAAGTAGTTAAAGATATAAATCTTAAAAATCTTGAAGAAGGTTTTCTTTCTATGTCTGATGTGGATCAAGAAAAACTTTCTATTATAATGCAAAAACGAGGGATATCATTTTCAGATTTAGCTACTCCTGCAAAAGGTGAAATTGCAAAAGCTTTTGGAGCTGGTGGTGGAACGCAGATTAAACTTGGAACATCTGTTAGCTGGTACGAAAAAATGGGACTATTAAAGGAGATAAAATAAATGGATAAATTGATGCATGAAAAAAAAATAATTCAACAGAAAATTGAAGAGTTAAATTATACTACGCTAAGAGTCTCCGTATTTAATGGCAGGAATAAAGGGAGAGAAGATTGGCAAACGCGAATAGAATATGATGAGGGGGAAAAAGTATACTTAGTTTATTCTTTAGGAGATAGGGCAAGTATTATAGGAAAGATTAGAACATTTGAAAATTTTGAAGAAGCAGAGCAATGCTTATTTGAGATATTGGATTTAACTGTAAAATATAACAGGTTGCAAGTGATGACTAACGAGGAACCAGAATATCCTTCTCCTTTGTGGGACAAACCATAATGATAAATTTAGAAAAGCAACGCAGTGAAATTTGATTTGAATTTTATCGAGCTCTCCCATCAACAAGTCTCGATTGCCTTTATGCGTACTGAGGATATCAAGATTATCATAAATATGAGGTAATACATGATTTGACAAAAAGTAATATGGAGTGAAGTAAATGATATTTGAAGATTTATTAATGGAAATTCAATCTGATTTGGTGTCTTTAGGATTAGAATATTCGAATAGTCAAATTGATGAAATTTATTTGTATGGTTATATGGAAGAAGGTAGTTATTTTTTCAATTTATTTTTTAAGAAAAATGGGGAGATAATTAAACTTAATCAGATTAATGATTTTTTGAATGAAAATGAAAAAATAGATGATTCACGTGATAGACAGATACAACTTCTAGAATTAGGAATTGATGATTTAGAAAAAATCGAGATTTTGTTTGAGAATAATAAAAAAGAAGTACCTACCGAAATCAAAATTATTTATAATAAGAGCAGCAATAGTCTCAAATCCAAATATAGTTATTCACCTATTTCAGATGATACTTCAGAATTAGAATTATTCAATAACTGGTATGATACGGTGAAAGTAGAAAATAATATTTGAAGATAAGCTAATGAATTTACAAGTAGTCAAGCGCTTTGAACTTAGTTTCTACTCCATTATCATATAGTTATGAGAACCAGGAAGCTCAGATCTATTATAATCAACTAGATCAACTATATTCCATCACGGATTTACAGGATTTTATGGGGATTGTGGACAGTGTCTACAGTCCTATTTATCCTTTAGGTTCTGTTGTTGAGCTCGATTTGGAGCTCTTACCAGAGGAACTCCAGAAAAGCTTAGCGGAGGGGGCAGGACCACTCGTTAAGACTGGCCATTAGAATGGATTTCGGATTTTAGAATAGTTCCTAATTGATGGATTATCAATAATTGAAGGAGAAAAGAGATATGACAAGTAGTTTAAAGCGAATTGCTGAAAAAATTGTTTTTATTATTGAAGAAGAGTACCCCAAACAAAAAAGTGTTACAGGCTCAATTCAAAGTATTTATCAATTAGCAAATGAAATTATAGAAAGTGGAGAAGTAGCAAAAAACATAAATCTTAAAAGTCTAGTTAGAATGTTTGCAGATGAGACAACGCATTATCAAAGTGAGATCATTTACTTACTTCAAGATTTAGATAAGGAATTGAAAAAGAATGAACGTCAAAGATAGTTTACAACATTTTTCATCGAATCGAACAGAAGAGAATAGGTCGAAACTTCTTTCAGATATGGAGAAATGGACGCTGTTCGTCGCTATAAGATGGGTAGATAAATAGATGTTCCGCATTCTCCATATTCAGGATAGAAAGGATTTAATAAAATGGAAACAGACAATACGCTATCTATTTGGATAGGTAATTTCAAAAATTTAACTGAGTTAGAAAATTATATTAATCTAACTTATGATGATGAGGGAGAAATCGTTGTTTCTGATTTTTTCAACGATTTTAAGATAGACATTAATGATATAGATGAAGATTTAATTGAAAAAGCAGTTTTGTCAAATGAAACAAACGATATATCTATTATTTTGCGAACTGCTTCCTATGAGGAACAGTTGTTGTGTGAATTGAACGTATTAGAGAGTCTGACTATAAATAAAGGCAATGCAGTTGTACTAATCTATAACTATGCTTATGATGGCTCTGTAAAATCCTCAGATTATTTAAATTTCATTACAAGTGTAGATTATAGATAAAACAATAACTTAGGAGTCTTATCGTCGTCATCGCCCCATCTAAGCATGGTTGAAGGACCGCTCGAATGAGAGTGGTTCCTGGTGGGGAGATGTTGTTGAGGGAACACGAAATCTGCCTATTCCACAGGACTTGAAAGATACACTCCTGTTTGCGGAAGGTTTTATTGGTTCAGCTGGAAGTATGGTTTCAGATACTGCCATCGGAGCTGTAGATTTGACTCAGATCATTGGCATTGCTAGTATTGATGGCGTCAATCGCTTAACAGGAGGTCGAACTCCAGAGTGGATGAAGCGGGACTTGCAAGGAACGGCAGATAACCTGTCTAGCCTTGCGGAGTTAGGAGTAGGAACTTACACTGCTCTGACGGATCCAGGAGCAGCTCAGCGTGGTCAGGATCCCAATGCTAGTTATGCGGATAAGGCAGCTTATCGTGCTCAGGAGACAGGGAAAGCCCTCTGGGATAAAGTTACCCATATGGATGCCTATGATGCAGGAGGCTTGACCTTTGAGATTGCCAGTCTTTTTGTCGGTCCAGCAGCTGTAGGTAAGATGGCTAAGGGCACGAAACTCGGAGCTAAGGCAGCTGAGATGATTCAGTTAGCCAAGAACAGTACCAAGGCAAGAATTCTCGCAAATGTCGAAAAATGGGGTTCAAAGGTTGACAATATCCTAGCGAAGAGCAATAATGTCATTGGAAAATTTGGCGAGAAATTATTAGATACTCGAATCCCAGTCGGCATTCGTAAAGAGGCAGTTGCCTTTGCGGGAGGTATGGGAACCATGCCTGCCTTCAGCGTTGAGAGTAAGACTCTGCGTGAGGTTAGACAGTTCTTTAGTAAACATGCGGATGATGTAGTGAGAGTGGCAGAGAAGCCCTTTGATAAAGAGCGGATTTGAAAATCTTAAGCAAAGTCGACTTGCACGGGAAAGTTCGAAGTTTGATGACTATCTTCGCAGAGAGTATGAAGCTAAGGGACACTATTTCCCAGAACGTGTTGAAATGCCAAATGGCAAGCGTGCTTATCTATCGGCAGATGATGGTTTCGATGGAAGAAAAATTCCTGTCAGATCACGAAGTTATGTGGATAGCGAAGGACATATTAAGTGGCCGGAAAAAGGTGATGGTTTTGTACTGGATAGTGCAGGGAATCCCATTACTCAACCTGCAAATTTAAAAGCAGGTGATATTATAGATCGTTATGGTCATCCATATGGAAAATTTACTAGTCCGGTGAGGGAGGAAGAGATTATCGCGTTTAACAAACGTGGTTTACCTTATCCAGAAGGCTACCAAGATTACCACCAATATAGAGTAATGCATGATTTGACATAAGAAAATATAATAAATGCTTTTAAAACAGCTTCATCAGAAGTTAAAGAAAGCTTAATTGATGCAATGGAAAACCGGGGATTTTCTTTGTCAGATCTGGCTAATATTCAACAAGGAGAAATTGCAAAAGTCTTTGGAGCAGGTGGAGGAACTCAGATACAACTAGGGAATTCTTTGAAGTATTATGAAGATTTAGGTTTATTAAAAGAGGTGATAAAATGAATTCGGAACAAATTGAAAAATTCAAACAAGAAATAGAATGTATTATAAAAGAAAAAAATTATATATCTTTACGGTATGTTCTTTTCGATGAAACAAATAGAACACCATTTGCTGTACATATATTTTACAAAGATGGTTTATTCATGGTGAATAGCAGAGATGAGAGAGCTTATGTAATTGGAAGAACATTTGAATTTGATAATTTTTCTGAGGCTGAAAAAAAATTCTTTAATGTATTGGACTTTATAGTACGTGAGGGTCGAAGGGACATATCTAACAGAGGAAGCTATATGTATTCCTCACCTTTGTGGGACAAACCATAATGATAAATTTAGAAAAGCAACGCAGTGAAATTTGATTTGAATTTTATCGAGCTCTCCCAGCAACAAGTATCGACTGCCTTTATGCGTAGTGAGGATTTTGTTCGGTATTATTAGCCGTATGTAAACACGGAGGAAGGCTAATGGGATTTTATGTCGATATTGCGGAGCTTCAGAAAGCCCAAGAGGCCTATATGAAGATGGTCGCAACTGCTCAGAGTCAGTTGGATACCGCTAAAAATGGGATGAATGCCATCATCACCAGTAATTCCATGCATGGAGAAGTTGGGAAAGCGATTACGAATGAAATCAATAATGTTCATAACCCCGTGATTGTTGGCTTAAAGAATGGCTTAGAATTTCTAGGTTCCGAGTTTTCCAAGACGATCACGGATTTTCAGAATCTTGTTGGCGAAACCTCTGCAACAGCAGTTTTAGCAAAAGAAACTTTGGATGATGCGGTCAAGACCCTAATGCTAGCTATGCGGATAAGGCTGCTTATCGTGCTCAAGAGACAGGGAAAGCCCTCTGGGATAAAGTTACCCATATGGATGCCTATGATGCAGGAGGCTTGACCTTTGAGATTGCCAGTCTTTTTGTCGGTCCAGCAGCTGTAGGTAAGATGGCTAAGGGCACGAAACTCGGAGCTAAGGCAGCTGAGATGATTCAGTTAGCCAAGAACAGCACCAAGGCAAGAATTCTCGCAAATGTCGAAAAATGGGGTTCAAAGGTTGACAATATCCTAGCGAAGAGCAATAATGTCATTGGAAAATTTGGCGAGAAATTATTAGACACCCGAATCCCAGTCGGCATTCGTAAAAAGGCATTTGCCTTTGCGGGAGGTATGGGCTCAATGCCTACCTTCAGCGTTGAGAGTAAGACACTACGTGATGTGATGCGCTTCTCTAGCAAACATGCGGATGATGTAGTACGAGGAGTAGGTGGTTCTGGGAAGGCGGAGAGAGTCACACAAGCTGTCAATAATATGTCGGAGTTTTTTGAGACAGACTTTGGAAAAAAGATTAGGGACAATCTTAGAAAGACGAAGAAACAATATGACGGGCAAAGTGTTTATGAGGTGATGAAGAAGGTTGATAGAAATTTGCGCAAAGGAGATTACCTGTATTTGGATGGTTTACATATGGACCATTTTGAAGTTTTTGATAAACGTGGTAATTTGAAATCTGTACTTAATCTTGATGGTACTTTAAACACAGATAAGTTATTAAAAGCTAAAGGAAGGAAATTACATTGAAGGAAGAAATCTATAAACTTTATGAGGTGTGTAAACGATTCAATTCGAGGCTAGGATACTCGTTAGAAGAAAATAAAAAATTAAAAGATTTTAAAGAATTGATAGATGATAATCTATCTGATGACTTTCAAGAGCTTATGTCAGGTATTTCAGCATTCAAGGAAGAAATAATTGATCAAAGTATAGCTGATGAGCAATACAGTCAATTCTATTACGAGTTATTGTCTTCGATGGCTAACTTTTCTTCTTACTTTGCAGATTTGCATGAAATAATTTTTGATCTAAACAAAAGACGCAGATTTAAAATGGGAGAAATTACCAAAGAGGAATTAGTCAGTTCAGATGAAATAATTTTAGACGATGAGGATGATGAATCTGGAAATTAAAGAATAGATATTTATTGTTTTTCTAAACGCATTAAAGATTTTGTCCGGCGGAGGATGTAGTACGAGGAGTAGGTGGTTCTGGTAGGGCGGAGCGAGCCACACAAGCTGTCAATAATATGTCGGAGTTTTTTGAGACAGACTTTGGAAAAAAGATTAGGGACAATCTTAGAAAGACGAAGAAACAATATGACGGGCAAAGTGTTTATGAGGTGACTAAAGATATAGATGATATTTTGAAAAAAGGAGATAAATTGTACTTAGATGGTCTGCATAAAGATCATTTTGAGGTATTCAATAAAAGAGGTAAAGTAAAGGATGTTCTTAATCTTGATGGAACTTCTAATAGTAAAAAATTTAATTTAGCTTCTGGGAGGAGATTAAAATGATTAGTTCAGAGTTAAAAGATGTAATGAAACGATTGACTATTCTTAATGAGAATAATAAAGGTGTGCTACTTAGAGAAGAAAGTATCAGAGATATAGACAATACGATAAATATCTTTCTAAAAAAATATGAAGATCGTTTTTATGAAGGATTAAGATTGTTTAACAAGATAGACATTACTACAATTTCCTCTTCAGAGAATTCAGATTATACTATTGCTTTCTATAATCTATTAACTGGAATTAGGGGGATAATCGATTGTTTTGATGACTTTGATGATATTTTAGTTGAAATGAATAAAAACTTCATGTATCAAAGTGGCGAAATAGCAAAAGAAGAATGGGAAAGTTCAGGGGAAGTTGTCTTGGATGACGAAGAAAATGAATTTGGAGATTGAAGAATAGATATTGATTCCTCTTAAATGAATGGGCAAGTCGAAGAATGAAAAATGGAATTTTAGATTTACCAGAAGGATTGGGAAGGTATTAAAAATGAAACAAAAAGTATCGTTATGGCTTGGTAATTTTGCCAGTCAAGAAGAATTTCAAGAATACTTCAAAATTTCATATAAAGAGGACGGGGATAGCGTTTCTTCAGAATTTGAGACAGACTTTCATTTGTCGTACTACGATAGAGATTTAGTTGAAAAAGATTGGGTTGATGTTTCTGAAAATAATATTGATGTTTTGCTTGAAGGTTTCTCATACGATGAAGAGATTATTATGCAGTTTCCTAAAATATCAACAACCTATAATACAATTGTTTTGATTTATGATTTTGATTATTCTAAAGAAGAATTAAAAGTAAGTAACAATAGTTCTGGGACATTAGAGTTTATTGGTATCGCAGAATACGCTTACTAAGCGTAGCATATAAGGAATTCTGGCACATTATCGACCCATCTAAGCCTGGCTGAAGGAACTCTCGAATGAGATTGATTCCTGGTGGGGCGATGTCGTTGAGGGCACACGGAATCTGCCTATTCCACAGGAGGCTTGACCTTTGAGATTGCCAGTCTTTTTGTCGGTCCAGCAGCTGTAGGTAAGATGGCTAAGGGTACGAAGCTCGGAGCTAAGGCAGCTGAGATGATTCAGTTATCCAAGAACAGTACCAAGGCAAAAATCCTCGCAAATGTTGAAAAATGGGGTTCAAAGGTTGACAATATCCTAGCGAAGAGCAATAATGTCATTGGAAAATTTGGGGAGAAATTATTAGACACTCGAATCCCAGTCGGCATTCGTAAAGAGGCAGTTGCCTTTGCGGGAGGTATGGGAACCATGCCTGCCTTCAGCGTTGAGAGTAAGACTCTGCGTGATGTGATGCACTTCTCCACCAAACATGCGGATGATGTGGCGAAAGTAGCAGAGAAGCCCTTTGATAAAGAACGATTACTTCAGAATCTTAAAGAAAGCCAACTGGCGAGAGAATCGTCAAACTTTAAAGAGTATGTGGCTAAAGAAAAGGACTTCTTTGAAGGCATTGCTAAAAATAAGAGATTTGAAGCATTTGGAAAAGGAGAATTATCCTTTGATGATGTCTTATCAGACTATGTATCTGAATATACAAAGTTAGTAGACGGTAATACAACATGGAATTGGAATAAAGATATTAGAGAGGGGGCTAATCTTACAGGTGCTCAAAAACGCTTGATAAAGAATGAGTCAATTAGACATGGTCTGCTACCGAAAGTCGCAGTTCGACAAGTTGAAGGGCTTAGATATGGCTACGCAGATTTTAAAGGTGCAGGTTTGGTTCAAGAGACAGTACAATTACCAAAAGAATTATGGAAGAAGACTGATAGAGATCAATTTAAGTGGTTAAATGAAAAGATCGGTGGATTTAGAGAAGGGATGACTTGGCATCATACAGAAGTTCCAGGTAAAATGGAGTTAGTTCCATTTGGTATCCATAATATAGTTCCACACAATGGAGGACGTACTATAGGTCATTGGGCCGACGCTATAAGATAAATAGGAAGGATTTAATGTTTAATAATGGAATATAAAAATACGATAATAACACCATTACCTGACGAACAGTTACTGAATGAAGAAGAAAAGATATGGAGGGTTTCACTCCCAGCATCTGCTAAGGAATTTTTTAAACAATATAGTGGGTTGATTCCTAAGAAGAATATCTTTAGCGGAAAGTTACCTCAAGATCAGGAACGTATAATAGAACGTTTTTTATGTATTTTACATGATACTCAAAATCATACTTTGGGTATGTATGATATAGATGTAATTCTAACGCAATTAGATGAACGCTTACTGTATTCTGAAGATATTTTAGGAGTAGAATTACTACCTGTAGCGGCTTTATTTGGCGGAGACTTTGTTTGCTTAGATTATAGTCAGAGAAGGGAGAATCCTAGTGTGTGCATATGGCATCATGAATCTTCTTATGAACTTAATCCATCCACAACTTTTATCACGGATACATTTGAAGACTTTTTAGGAATGCTATATTCTGAAGATGATATTGCAAATAGCTAGTATTTGGTTACGGAATCATGCTTTTGAGTATATGTTAAGAGTAATGCACAAAATATAATGCAGGAGTCCTATTTATGGGTGATAAATTCCTTGAGTTATTTATTGAAAAAACTTTTTATAATGAGCTATTTAATAAATTGAAATCTTACATCTACCTTCATAGAGATGAAATAAAAGTTAGATCCTACACTTTATCTTCGATATCCTATAAAGCGCTAAATGATTTTAGCGTCAAGAGTGTTTTAAAAGGACTTGGATTCTTACTACGACGAAGTCGTCAACCAGAAAGTCTTGAAAGATTGGTGTAGCATTTATGACAGCAAGTACTCGCCAAGCAACTATGGCGATATCAAAATTGAACCCCAGCGGGAGAATTGGTAGTAAGTTGTATAAGAAACTATGAAATAACTTTCAAACAGTTTTACTCATTTTTATTAGGGTGTTTGGAATAAGACAGTATACTTTTCGTTCAAAAGTGTTATTTAAATGTTGATTCATTCACTTTCATTCTACAGTATAGAAGTTTGCTAGCACCACATGTTGAGGCGGTATCACTGCTTGTACGAGCTGAGGCATCAGCGAAGTAGAAGTAGATGTTCCGCCCATGGGATAGGACTCGTAGAATGAGGAGGGAAACCGACGAAATGATACGGTAAGTCCGAACCGCTGAGTGTGTAAGTTTGTTAGTAAAACGTGGACAAAACCTCAAAATATAGAGAGTAAAACTCCATTATTTTGAGATGAAAACCTAAAGAGGTTTTAAGGAGGTAAAATATTGATAGAGAGCAGACCTGAGTTTGACAAAATCGCATCCTTTGACGAATTTAATAAGTACTATTGGTACCGTGATGAACTTTCACAGATATGCAAGTCATTAGGACTTGAATATAGAGGGACAAAACAGGAACTTAATGATATTATTGAGCAGTACTTTAAGGGTAATTTGATTAAAAAATCATCCATAAAAAGGAATAAGAAACGAGTAGAAGTCCTCACCTTAAATACTCCCTTACTTGAATGTGGATTCTCCTTTAATGCACACTTTAGAGAATATTTCTCAACTTTAACAGAGGTTTCACCCTTCAAATTTACTGCTGATATGGCTACTGCTTGGAGAAAAGTAAAAAGCGACAATGATTTGAGTTTCACAATCCAAGATATGCTAAAAGTCTATTATGGAAATTCAGATTATGCCAAGTATGATCATTCGGTTTGTCAATGGAATCAATTTCTAAAGGATTTCTGTGCAGACGAAAATAGTGCCAACTACTCTAATAAACTAAAAGTAGCTTCTATTCTTTGGAAAGAAGTTAGAAATTCAAGTAATGAAAAAATTTATTCAAAAAATCTTTTGACTGAATATGCTGATAGAATAAAAGAGTATGGCGAGTAGGATATTATTTATTTGCTTAACAAACAATTTTAAAAAAGCCAATACAAAAAAAGTAAAACAAATAAGGTCTTTGATATAAGAATCAATTTAACTCTGAAAAGGTTCGAAAGGTGACTATGAAAGTAAAATTTAAAGAAACGAATAAAGTATTTTTCAAAATAGTAGAAGTAGAGGGAGAAAAGTATATTCTAGATTTGACGACCGTTAGTCCAAAAACCTATTTCTGGGGTTCTCTTCCTGATGAGATTACTGCAAAAATGCAAAAGTTAGATAAAAGAGATACGCGTTTTGAAAGTGTGGCTCCAACTATGAGTAAATCGATTGGGGTTGCAATTGGTACAGCAATAGGGGGATCTGGCTACCGGCTAGTGACGAATTTTTTTAGAAACAATGGGATTAGTCACAATCTTTCTTTAAAGATAGGTTTATATGGCCTGTTCATCTTCCTAGCTTATCTTGCTTTCTGGTTCATTGCCATAAGAGCTCGTCATAGCGTCCAAAAAAGACTTGAGAATAAAGCTTCAAACTATCAAATAACCTTTAAACCAGTTGGAAATAAACGTCAATTAAAACATTACAAACTTCTTCCTTTTATCCTTGTTCCGACTCTTGGATGTTTTGCATTTTATCTATATACTGTTAATGGAACAGAGGGAGCCTTACTTGTTATTAATAGTATTCTATTATTGGGATTTTTTACAGTGATTTTAGGCATGTCACCACTCCGAGAAAGTGTCGAAAAGCAAGAACTTGTTTTTGATAAAATAGAGAAGTTGTAAGTTAAGATGAAAGATGAAAGACGTTTTATGATCTTCTTATGCAGGTCATATGATTCAACTCATCAGAAAATTAGGGAATTAATTAGACAGTATTTTGAGGAATAGACGTGGAATTAAAATTTAAAAATTCAAGCATGATGTGCTTTCAAATTGTTCAGATAGATAAAGAATCGAAAAAGTATGTCATGGATACAAGTACTATAAGCCCCAAGAGCTATTACTGGGGAATAAAAACAGATACGATTTCAGTGAACATGGTAGAGATTGAAAAGAACAATAACCAATTCGAAATTAAACCTAGCAGACCTGTAAGTGCAACAATGGGAGCCATCATCGTTCAACCAATCGTCAAGGTTAGCTATGATGCGCTGAAAAAATTTTTTATTCACAATAATATTAGCGAGCAAATATTATTAAAGTTATTACTCTTTGCAATTTCTATGCTGATTTCTTATTTTGCAATTCTGATTTAATTAAAGTTATCCCATAATAAAGCAGATAAATGGATTCCTCAAAACAGTAATAAATACACAGTTACCTTTACAACTATTCAGAAAAGTAACGGAGGAGTATATCCTTTTGTTGGAGCAATTGCCCTTTGTTTACTTTTCTTTCTTGGTTTGAATAATGGAACAGAAGGAGCATTTTTGGTGATTAATGGAATCGTTTCGTTATTCTTTTTCATGTTTACTCTAGGAAGTTTTCCAATCGCTCATCCATATAAGCATGGTCAAATTGAGGTTGAGAAGATTGAGAAAATATAGAATAAATGACATTGATTCAGGTAATAAACCAATTCAGAAAGTGTTTATGTTGCTCAATAACTCATTTAAGATTCAGGACTGTTCTCGCAATGCCACATTGTAATTTAGAAAAGGAGTAATAATGAATTACTTAGAATTACGTAAAAGATATGCTTTTTATAGAAAAGTCGTGATTGTTTTGGCTGTTCTTCTCATTCTTTTTGTAGCTTGGATGGTGAAAGATAGGACTATTCAAACCCTTTGTATTTTATTCATAAATGCACTCTTATTTCTTTTCATTGCACTAATCAGAAGAGGGTATGTAAGGAGTGGTACTAAGTTGCTGTATATGGACTTAGATTTACCATCTTGGAAGCAATACATTGAATTGAAGAAAGTTGCAAAAAGAGCTATTATAAAAATGGATGTGACACTAACATCTGTTGGCTATTCCTATATGATTGGTGATTTCGATGCTGCCATTAAGGAGGCTTCTGAAGCAATGACTGATCAAAAACTGAAGCCGAAATACAGGGATTTCTTTGAGAGTTACCTCGTTCGCTCGACAGTTCTTGCAAATCCAAATCTGACCAGGGACCAGCTTGATCTTATACTAAACAAAATGTCCATCTCAGATTCCTCTCTAGCTGAGAAAACAAAAAGCGTAAGTATTGCGCTTTACGATTTAACAATTGCTCATCAATCCAATGATTACTTTGAAGACTTGGAAAACGAATTTAAATATCAACAATTGGAAATCACTTACTATCAAGCTTTGAACTCTAAATTAAAAGGAGATATGACTAGGGCGAATGAATTGTTTAGAAAACTCGCTCAAGAAGATGAACAGCTCTATATCGTCCAGAAGTCTAAAGAATTTTTAAAAAGTGAATCTATTAATTAGCAATGAATAAGTACAGAAAAGGATAAAAAGGACTAAGTGTGAAATCAAATAAATTATTGCTAATAAACGGAGTTATTTCTTTAATTGGAGCTTTAACGATTACTTACCTTTCTTCTAAAATGTGGACATTTGAAATCATTTACTGGGTGATACCTAAGCTTGTTAGACTTTCTAGTTGGGATGGAATCTACTTTTCAACTTGTTTAATATTGCTGTTTTTTGGTTTTGTAGCATTCCTTCTACATGATGAAGAATCAAAAGTCAATAAGAAGACATATCAGTTTCTTTTGATTGCATCTATTATTGGTTTTATTCCGATATTAGCTGGATTTTCCAGTGTGTTCGCATTTGTTTCAGCTATTTTATACTTAATGGATTATATAAAATTATCGAAAAAAGTAAAGTAGTGAATTGCTAACAATAAGTATTTATTCTTGTTTAAGTTGAGACTAGTGCTTGATACATTAACTTTTCTATTCTAGTTAGTGGATTCGATTTTTCAAGCATTTGGATGGCGTTTACATAACTCAAGTGATATAATTAGTTACTAGAATTTTTGTAACCATTAAAGGAGTATCATCAATGAAAAAAGCAATGTTAATTATCAACCCTACCTCTGGTGGGGAAAAGGCTTTGGATTATAAGGTCAAGCTGGAGAATAAGGCAAAAGATTATTTTGAACACGTGGAAACCAAAATTACCGAAAAAGCACTGGATGCAACACACTTTGCTGAGGAAGCTTCTCGTGAGCAGTACGATGCAGTGGTTGTTTTCGGTGGAGACGGGACTGTCAATGAAGTTATTTCGGGTATTGCTGAGAGAGACTACACTCCGAAGTTAGGGATTATTCCTGGAGGTACAGGCAACCTCATTACGAAACTGTTGGAAATCAATCAAGACATCGATGGTGCGATTGATGAACTCGATTTTAACTTAACCAATAAGATTGATATCGGTAAAGCGAATGACAATTATTTTGGTTATATCTTTAGTATCGGTTCTCTTCCAGAGGCGATTCACAATGTGGAGATTGAGGACAAGACAAAATTCGGTATTTTAGCCTATGCTGTAAATACCATGAAGTCTGTGATGACGGATCAGGTCTTTAACATTAAGATTGAAACAGAAAATGGAAATTATGATGGCGAAGCGAGTCATGTTTTGGTTCTCTTGACAAATTACTTCGCTGATAAGAAAATCTTTGAAGAAAATAAAGATGGCTATGCCAATATTTTGATTCTAAAAGATGCTTCTCTATTCTCTAAATTATCCGTCATTCCAGATTTACTAAAAGGGGATGTTGTCGGCAATGATAATATTGAGTATATCAGAGCGCGCAATATTAAGATCTCTTCAGATAGTGAATTGGAGTCAGATGTTGACGGCGATAAGTCGGATAACCTACCTGTAGAAATCAAGGTACTGGGCCAGCATATTGAAGTCTTTTCACAACCGAAAGAGTAGAAGGTAGAAACAAGTTTGTCTTTCACTGCTAAAACTGAATTCATATCAACGATTGGAGGAGAAATGAATTCTCTATTTGATGAATTTCGAACAATTTGTTCACATTTAAACCAAGTCGGAATCACTCCGACGCTCATGGGGTCTTTGGGGTTTGAATACCGTTCAAATGAAGAATGGCAGCCGTCTGACATTGACATTCATGTCTCTGGAGATCCTAGAGGCTGGGAAGCGCCTGATCATCTCAGGATTTATGACTGGGACAAGATAATGAAAGTGATGAACCACTTAGGCTATACCTTGGTAGATATTCACGAGCACGAATTCCAAAAAGATGATGTGAGCGTTGAATTTGGGAGTATCGATTCCTTACCTGATTTTGCAGGAGTATCTGAATCAGATATAGAGTTGATTCATCCCGAGGACATCACGTTTCGTGTTCCAAGTTTAGAACAGTATTTCAGTATATATAAAGCTTCTTCTCAAGATTCCTATAGAAATGACCACAATAACAATAAGGATTTTAAAAAGATAGAGTGGCTGGAAAGACATTTGTAAAACTGTCTTTCTTTACAACACCTTAAAAGTAAATAATATGGATATCTCAGAATATTTAATTTGTTTCAAGAAAGTTTTATTAATAGGTATTATTCATAACATAGTGCTTAATTTAGTGTTTTTATAAAATCGGAGGGAATGATTTGTCAATTTTAACAGAAAAAACAGAATGGCTCTGGAAAAAAAATCAGGAGCTATGGCTTAAAGAAATTGTTGAATATATTGAAGCAAATGATTTAGTTGATTATAATTTTCAGGACAATAACGAATGGACTGCTAGAGATTATGAACAGTCACCTTTATGCCAGATAATTTGGGGAGAAATAGTTTCCAGTTACCTTTCTAAGAAATTCGGCGAAGAGTACACATATTTAATAAATAGGTATTATTTAACAGTACAAAGCGATACGAAAAGTTTTCGTTTTCTCTTTGATGTAATGAATAATGGTAAGGCAGCATATAATCCTTCTTATAGGACCAAAGATAATAGTGATATTATATATAAATATCATTATATTGGTAATTTTACCCCTATTCCAGGTAATGTTCCATTAAAGCGAAGTTTACAATTTAGTCACAAAGTTTTTCAAGAAGATTGGAACAAGATGATAGTGCATATTAGAGATCGTTGGAATGAATTTAAGTTTGATTTGACGTTTGATGAATATATTGAGATGACTTTTCAAACCGATTATTATTCAAACAAAAAATTTAATAAGATTAGTGGAAAAGAAGATATAAAAAATATGATTATTTCGAGAGGAGAGCGTATAGAAGGACGGTTAAAAGAATTACTTTTAAATAAGTATGAACTATTTAAGTAGTTTTTAGAAAAAGTCTAAAAATGAGAAGTCTTAGAGATAAGACTTTTTTATATTCTCAAAACAATCCACTCGAAACTACAGACAAGCCTTGAAAATAAAATTTTAAAGTAGTATACTAGAACAACAAAGATGAAAACGTTTGCGTTACAGATGAATGAAAGTAATTCAGGAGACAGATACAATGAAATTGACTGCCATTTACCATAGACCAGAGTCGGAGTATGCTTATCTTTATAAGGATAAGATAATGCACATTCGTATCCGGACTAAGAAAGATGATATTGAAAGCATCCATTTGCATTATGGAGATACTTTTATCTTTTTAGAGGACCATTATGAAGCAAGCAAGGCGATGGTCAAAGTAACTTCTGATGCCTTATTTGATTACTGGCAAGCGGAAGTTTCAGTTGGCTATGCGCGACTCCAGTATCTTTTTGAGCTTAAAGATAAGCAAGGTCAGGATATTTTGTACGGCGATAAGGGATGTGTTGAAAACACGCTAGAAAATCTTCATTATGAAGGAAATGGCTTTAAAATCCCGTATATCCATAAGATTGATGCTTGCCATGTTCCTGACTGGGTAGCAAATACAGTTTGGTATCAGATTTTCCCGGAACGTTTTGCTAATGGCAATCCGGAGATTTCTCCAGAAGGGGCTCTGGTTTGGGATTCATCTATCAAACCAAAAACGAGTGATTTCTTTGGTGGTGATTTACAGGGCATTATTGACCATCTGGATTACTTGCAAGATTTGGGCATTACAGGTCTTTATCTCTGTCCAATCTTTGAATCCCCAAGCAATCACAAGTACAATACAACGGATTATTTTAAAATTGACCATCATTTTGGAGACAAGGAAATCTTCCGTAAACTGGTGGAGGAGGCCCATCAGAGAGGCATGAAAATCATGCTGGATGCTGTTTTCAATCATATCGGGGATCAGTCTCCTCAGTGGCAGGATGTTCTCAATCATGGTGAAGATTCTGTTTACAAAGACTGGTTCCATGTTCAAGAATTCCCCGTGACCAAGGATAAGCTGGGAAACCCAAGAAAGCTCCCTTACCATACCTTTGCCTTTGCCAGCTATATGCCCAAGCTCAATACGGCCAATCCTCAAGTGAGGGACTATTTGTTGAGCGTTGCGACCTACTGGATTGAAGAGTTTGATATCGATGCTTGGCGACTGGATGTGGCAAATGAAGTCGACCACCAATTTTGGCGAGATTTCCATAAGGCTGTCTTGGCTAAAAAGCCTGACCTTTATATTCTTGGAGAGGTCTGGCACACTTCACAGCCTTGGCTAAATGGCGATGAATTTCACGCAGTCATGAACTATCCTCTCTCCAACAGCATCAAGGATTATTTCTTGCGAGGGACTAAGAAGTCCCATCAATTTATCGATGAAATCAATAGCCAATCAATGTACTATAGACAGCAGATTTCGGAAGTGATGTTTAATCTTCTAGATTCTCACGATACGGAACGCATTTTGGCAACAGCCAAAGGAGATGTTCAACTCGTTAAGTCGGCACTTGCCTGTCTCTTTTTACAAAGGGGGACACCGTGTTTCTACTATGGAACGGAGTTGGAGTTAGGTGGAGGACCAGATCCAGATTGTCGTCGTGTCATGCCTTGGGAACGTGTTTCCGACAGTAATGACATGCTTCAATTCATGAAGAAATTGATTCAGCTTCGCAAGAGTGTCTCAGATATAATCCAGCACGGGACCTATAGACTGCAAGAAATCAAGCCAGATGTGGTATCTCTGGCATGGGATTATGATGGACAAAAACTCCAAGCTATTTTTAACCAATCAACTGAAAACTATCTTTTAGAAGACAGTGATGCTGTAGCTCTAGCAAGTCATTGCCAAGAATTGGAGAATCAGCTTGTCATCTCACCAAAAGGATTTGTGGTCTATATTAAGAAAAGTCTCGCGATTAGTTTGGTGTCTGAATAAGAGGGATTCTTATGTCAAAAGTAGTTATGGATAACTGATTTAAAGTGAAAGAGTTAAGGCTTTCTGTATATACTTTATATGATTAATTGACTTAATAAATTACTTACATGGTTGTAGGTAATCCATTTTTAGACTCTAATTTTGTTATTAACTTCTCTATTTCATTTTTACTGTTTTTAGCAGAACGTTTCCGCTTATTCAGAATCTTTATATATAAGTCAATGTTATCTATTGAGCCTGCTATACTCAGTAAGTCACTTGCTCGATATTGGTTGATAACTCTCTCATCAATATCATCAATTTTAGAATGTTGATTAATGTATTTTATTAGTTTATTCTTTTTATTGATTCTACTATCAGGCTTTCTCTTTGTTCTTTTTTTTGGAATTTGAACCAGAGATTTCATCGCATCACTTTCTAGAGTTTCGATATTAATTTTATTTGAAAATGAATCCTTGTAGTTTGCGAGTAGTTTTTTAAAGGATAATAAAGGAATGGAAGATTTATTCAGTTGTTCAGTGATAAAATCTTTATCTAAAGTATTAAATATTTCTTCATAATGGTTTCTAGAAATCTCACTTTGAACATTAGTTAGTTCTTCCCATAAAATGATAGGGTTGAAAAGATGAAACGGGATTTTTTTATCCTCGTGATTCATGTAGGTCCGGATTATATATCTGAAAGAATTAATATTAGAGGTAATGTACAAGTTATCTGTTTCATGTGAGTAATTTTCGAAATTGCTGAAAATATTAGAATCTATATAATTTAATAATTTTATTATAGTATTTTTGGCATCGTGAGTGTTTAGTTTATCATAAATATTTTCATAGCTATCGATTTG
Organism: Streptococcus oralis; assembly: GCF_006175905.1. GTDB lineage: Bacteria > Bacillota > Bacilli > Lactobacillales > Streptococcaceae > Streptococcus > Streptococcus oralis_BG. The sequence goes on along the minus strand of NZ_SSNB01000002.1, from coordinate 1,018 downwards.
TTTATCTTCAAAAATGGATAAAATAGCTAATAAAGTTATAGAATTTAATGAAATCTTTTCCTTCTCCCACAAAGTCTTGTAAAATTTCTTTCGCTCCGATTTAACTTTTTGGAAATCAGAGGGTTTAAATATTATTACTGGTATTTTATTATTTATTTTTTCACTAATTAAATCTAATAGTTCCTGTTCTAAGAACTGTTTATTTGTTTTATCGGAAATATGATAAATTCTTTCAAGAAGAGTTTCAATAGTAAAGTCTAAATTGAATTCAAAATCTAAATTCATTTTTTTATCTAGAATTAATAGTAGTAATTTTACATTATCATTTATGCTATCGCTGATTTGATTATCTGAAATATAGCTCTTCATTTTGGTAAAGAGATGATCTTCTTGTGGATCTACCAATTTATTATAAAGTATTCTAGATATGCTATTTATATTTAGTGTAATTTTTTGCGGGTCATTTACATCTTGAAGGAAGATTATTTTTTTAAAGTAATTTTCTATACCTTTAATAATATTTTCATCATTATCATAAATTGCTTTATTAAAATAATCATAAATTGCTTCATTAAAAAAATTATCAACAGAAAAGTGATGATCAGATAATTTTAAGAAGATTTCATAAATTTTATCCTGTTTAAGAACTTTTATTTTTTTTAATTCTTCACTATCCTTTAATAATACAGACACTAAAAAATTTTTTTCCTCTTCACGAAGACCATTTGGGGATTGTCTAACTAAGTAATCTGTATATGTTTCATTAATAAGATTATTTTTTATCAAAAATTTTGCAATCTCACTCATCGTTATCCTCCAATGAATTTTTTATTTGAGTGTACAAGTCTCCTTTAGATTTTACTAAATCATTAAAATCATTTGAGTTTAATGTTTTATAGACTATTAGTGCAAGTAGTTGTTTGCAATCTATTTTAATATTATTTTTATGAATTTCTTTGTAAATTTTAAATTCATTTACTATATTTTTAAGCACTCTAAAGTCATCAATAAATATGGA